>SPCL01000144.1 GCA_004525335.1 Thermodesulfobacteriales bacterium | reverse complement strand
TCCAAATTGCATACTGGGACCAGGGGGAGGGCGAGCCAATCCTATTGCTGCATGGTTTCACAGCTAATAGCCATATTAACTGGGAATTGTCAGGCATTGCAGAGAATCTTCTAAAAACCGGACGAAGAGTAATTATGATGGATGCCAGGGGGCACGGGGAGTCAGAGAAACCTCACGCATCTTACAGTTATTGGAACCGGGCTATGGCAAAAGATGTTGGTGGGTTAGCTGAGCACTTGATACTCTATGACTACGATATCTTGGGTTATTCTATGGGCGCAAAAGTTGCCATTGAGGCGTCTCTTATGTTTGGCAGAATGAGGAGTTTAGTTCTTTCAGGGCTTCATATCTATGAAGAGGACTGGAGTTTAAGCGATAAAGAGAGGCAAGCTAAAGTTAAAAGTATGCTTAGTGATAATCCCGAGGGGAAAGATGAATATTGGAAGTATGCCGAGAAAACAGGCGGCGACCGCAAAGCATTTGCAGCCCGCCTTGAGGGGAATATCTATCCCGAGTTCAGCCACTGGGATTTAAAGAAAATACATTTACCTGTTCTTATTCTTAACGGCACAAGAGAGTATGATGTATCAGAAGCAGCGTCCTTTTTCCCCAACGCCAAAGGAGTTTCACTTAGGGGAAGTCATGTTACTCTTCTTAGAAATAAGAGCTTCTCAAATGAAGTTATTACTTTCCTGGATTCCTTAGACAATGAATCCATTTAGTCCCCTTCTTTCAAAAAAGATTAAGGTGGGGGTGAAAATACACGAGCACCCTGTGTATCTACGCACGCCCTTTGTCTGAATCTGATATCTCTACAAGCTCTCCAGGGTAGGGGGCGAAAAATGTCTGGCGGGCCAAATACTCTACATCGTATTTTATGATCCACGATTCAAGAACGCTCAGAAGTGCGCTTAAGGGAATTTTAGCATTTCTATAGTTCTCAAGCAGGGTCAGAAAATAGGATTTTTCCTTTGAAGTAAGTTTCTTAGAAAAATACCCTAACCCATGCATAAGAGTGTTTATATGTGTTGATCTTTGGGGATGGTTTGAGAGTGCAATTTGTAGGTGTTTCTCATATTCAGAAATAACTTCTTCTATTGGCAGTTGGCTTTGGTTAGCGGCAATTCTTCCAAGCGCCCTCATTTCCCTTTGGCTATAGGACATGAAAATATACTTGTTGTCCGATTGGAACTCGATTAGCGATTTCGCAGTGTTTTTCTTTTTAACCTCTCTGAATCTTGCAAGTGTATAAAGCTTAGTAAGAAAATGTTCTCTTATATTATAGTTTAAGAGCCGTCCCTCATCTTCAATTGCAACACCCGGATACTTTTCCAGCACTTTCTCCGCAAATAGACCGGGGCCTTTCCCTATGGGGACAGGGTTGTCGGCGTCAGGAAATACTTTGGCGTTATTTATCCCACATGATGGTGAGCGGCTCTTTAGTATAAAGCCCTCTACTGAGTCAAGGGAATTTAGGAAGCCATCTGCAAATTTATACATAGACTTTGAGACCTCTTTCCCTGTGGTAGGCTGAACAAGGAGTTTCTTCCCTTTTACTTCAACCACTCTGATTACATCCCTCGGAACCCCAAGCCCAATCTCAACCTCCGGGCATACCGGCACGAATTTTACGAACGGCTCCAGCTTCTGAACAAAATTGTTGGGGATCATAACTGCGTTATAACGGCAGGCGTCAAACTCAAAACACTTGCTTGTAACTACTACTGGTTTTGGGAATTTTCGCATGACTCACATTATTGTACTGTGTTCGTAGACTCCAGTCTGTTTCCCGTAATTACGGCTCTTATCTCATACCATTTACTTGTGAGGTGGTTAAGAGCAGATTCAGCTTCGTCAAACTTTCCTTCCCCTGCTAAGGAAAGAACATTATGTATTTCAGAAACTGAATCTTCATTTTTCATAGAGTCAGGCTCAATATGAGAGCATATCTCTGCGTAATTAAGAACTATAAAACTCTTTGGATCAAAACCCGAGAGCCAGCTCTCAAGGTTGCACATATTGTCTCCTAACTCTTTAAGAGTTTCAGCTAAATGCTGAGAGGAGCCTGCTTCTATATCTTTTAGAGCGGTTTCAATATCATCTTTTGATTGCTTAAGTCTCTGGGTAGTGTCCTCGACCCTTGCGTGATAGTAGATAGAGTCCGGCTGTACAGCGCCAAACCCCGTATGGGTATAGAAATAATGTTTTTCCTCTTTTGAAAACATCAAAAACCACTCAAAAGGTATAAAATTTTCAGCACTGAAGATATTAATATTTGCCTCTTCACCTACAGGGACGATGAAATAGTTGCCTTCATCATTTTTTTGAAAGAAGCAGTCCTGTATCTCTTTTTTGCCGATTCCTAGATGATTTGAAAGCGACTTCCTGAATTCGTCATACTCCTGTCCAAACCATAAAGACTGAGGTGTTGCAGGCCCATCCCAATATTTTTCATAGAATGATATATAGCTTCTCCAATAGCCCTCTTTTTCCCTCGTAGATTCAATAGGTTGGTATACCATTAGTACGCTTATTGCCATATTAAACCTCAATCAATTATATTTAATTAGTAAAAATTAATAGTTTAGCAAATATGCTTAAAAACCCCTAATTTTGTCGAAAAGTCTACTAATAAGAGGGCTGAGTTTTATTATAGCTAATCTAACTTGGTAAAAACTTCGTCGCTTTGTATTTTGGATATGTAGTCGTCATCTATCCGCCCCCCTGAGTATGCCTCGTGGGCAAGGTTTCTCATCTCATAGTGATTAACTATGGGTTCATGATAGGGGAGTTTGTAGGTGAGCGGGTTGTGAATCTTCTCCGGAGTCAAGTCTCTAAGTTCAGGGATATAAGTCTTTATATATTTACACTCCGGGTCAACTTGCTGTGATTGAAGAATAGGGTTTAAGATTCTAAGCGGTTTAGGATCAGCCCCGCATGATGCCGCCCACTGCCAATTTCCAACATCTACAGTCTCGTCGTAATCAATTAAATGTTCACGAAAGTGTTTGTCTCCCCATCTCCAGTCAGTTAGCAGGTCTTTTGTCAGGAATGAAGCAACTATCATTCGGGCCCTGCCGTGCATCCAGCCTTCCTCTTTGAGTTGTCTCATTGCAGCGTCGACTATGGGATATCCAGTGCGTCCTTCTTTCCATGAGCTGTACCAACTTTCATTATTTATCCACTTTATGTTTCTTCTCTTTTCCTGGAATTCAACGTCTTTAGTCTCAGGGAAATAGTGCATAATGTGATACCAGAACTCACGCCAAGCAAGCTCAGCCACATACTGACTTGGCTCAGGCATGGCATTGATTGCCGCATTGTATACTTTCCTCACAGATACTGTTCCAAATCTTAAATAAGGGGAGAGCCTCGATGTCCCGTCTATATAGGGGAAATCTCTTCTTTCGTAGTACTCTTTGAAATTAAAACTCCATAGTCTCTGCTCAGGGTAATCAATCGGCCAAAGTGTGTTTTTGGTGTGGCTTATTTCCTGAATCATGTTCTGAAGCGAAGTCGTTAAAATCTCAGGAGAATTTATTCTTTGGAGTTTGGGCAGTTCTTGCTCCTTTTTTTTTCCTCTCCATAGACTATAAAAAGGTGTGAATACTTTACGTTGTTCAATGTTTTCAGGTGGGACAAGAAAAGTGTCGTCAAATTTTTTAAAGCGTAAGCCTATTGATTTAGCGAAACGCTCTATTTTAATATCCCTGCTTATTCCGGAAAATCCATAAGCTCTGTTGCAGTAAATAGAATCCGCACTGTAGGTTCTGACTATTCTCGGTATTACTTCTTCAGCTTTGCCTCTCTCTACAAACAAATAAGAGCCGAGCTCTCTTAGGTCCTTGTTTAGTTTTTTAAGAGCGTCGAAAAAAAATCCTAGGCGTTTACTGTTTCTTGGATAGTCTTTCAGTATCTCATCATCAAGAACATATATTGGCAGAACTTCCCGGCTCTCACTTATAGCATGAAATAATCCGGTGTTGTCCTCGGTTCTAAGATCCCTCTTGAACCAGAATATAGCTCTTTCATTTCTCATAGATTAATTGTTATACTTGCACCAAGAAAGGGTGCGGAGTCAAAATCTTCTTTCTGGATTCTATCTCCACCACTATCCTCAAGCTCAAGTGATCCGTCAAAGAGCCAGCCTCCATAAGTATTTAGAGTTAAAAATTTATTTACGGTATATGAAATTTTTGCACTCAGTGGGAGTGTTTGAATTTGTCCAATCCCTTCTTCAAAGTTCCCTTTCTCATCAAGCCTGAACCTTCTAAGCTCATAGCCCACGGATGAGGCTACCTTAAATCCTCTTCCCAGGTCGTAAGATAATTCAGCTTTGGGACCGAAATCATTTCTAGCTCCGCTTGCAAGCGCTGATAAATTGAGGCTCTCAGTGATCCGCCAGTCAATAAAACCTATCGGGTATCCAATGACACTCTGTTCTAACCGGCTTCCAACAAAACCCCCAATACCTACTGTGAGATTGGAGCCTGTCGTATAACTTGCGCCCGCCATCCCGCCGATGGTAAAAGAATCCCAGAATGGAGCTCCGGATTCCGACCCGTAGGAAATTGTAGGCATAACGAAGACTCCCCAATTCTTGTTAACGGCGTATTTGACTCTCATGTTATTGTTTGACACGATAACATTGCGCCATGGCCTTAATCCCGCAAAACCCTGGGAGCCAGAGAAATCAAAATTGTAGTAGTTGAAACTCGCACCGAACACTACTTCGAGTTTGTCTGAGGCTGTGAATGTCGCGTCTTGATTCAAGCCGAGTCTGGTTATGTTGAATTTGCCTCCACCATCAATATCCGTGTTAAACATATGATCTGCATTTCCATTAAGCCTTATCGCCCATCTTTCAAAAAAGCTCATTTTTTGTTTTTGATATCTTTCAAGGCTCTCCGGCTGAGCTTGAGCAGGCAGGGAATTTATGAAAACAGATAATACAAAGACGGTAAAGAATATAGCTAGAACGGTACTTCTTCTGATCGGGCTATTTTTTAACATGTATCCTCCAATTAACACTCTCTTCAGCTATTATAAGCGTTAGATTGAATGATTCAAAGAAGTATTTGGCTTTTTCGTTAAATTTTTTGATCCGAAGCGCTCTCTGGACTAATTTTTATCTGAACAAGAGTACGCGAGTCTTTGGATATGGCTCTTATCATATCGTCAAAAATAAATCTGTGAATCGGATAGAGGGCTCGCCAGTAAAGTACTCCCCAAAGGCCCGAGGGTTCAAATAGTGCCGTCTGCACGAGCCTTGTGCCATTGCTCTCAGGCAT
>SPCL01000162.1 GCA_004525335.1 Thermodesulfobacteriales bacterium | reverse complement strand
TTATACACTGCTCAAATCAACATTACTTTTTGTCCATCTATCACCATCAAAGCTAGCAAATATAGCTGCATCCAATACGCATGGATAAATATCGCAGTCCTTACAGAGCTTCTGTATTGCATCAGATACAAAATTATAATAGTCTTTGTCCCCCAAAGCGGCTGCACTCAAAGCCACAGGGAACTTAAAATCTTTAAGCCATTTAGTAATTCTACTATCTATCGGTATTTCGTAGCGTGATAAGCCAAGCTCTTGTAAAAAGTTTCTAGATTGCTTTGGCCCAAATCCTTTAAAATTCTTATCAATAAAAGTGGCTACTGATTTTTCTAAATCTCGCGTTGTTCCCTTTTGCAGGGTTTTCAAGTTGGCTAAGGTCTCGGCCCACAGGCCTTTTTCAAGGAGAGTTAAATTTGTAGCAATTTGTGAAGCTACTTTATTTGGCCAGCGGGCTGCTTTAAAAGTAGAAAGTGTCTGATAACTAAATTTCTCGACATTATGTTTGGATCGGCAAGTTTCATAAGAAAGAGGAAACGGTTTTGTCCTTAAAAATTTGAATACATTGCTGTCTGGGCCTGATCTTTGTTGTGTTGTTAGTAGGCAAAGTACCAACACGTGCCAGAGTCTTTCTTTAGAAATAGATGGCGACTGATTTTTTATATTACGTTGTATGCGACGCAGCACAAAAGGATTGTTATCATGGGCATTAAGAAAATCCTTTACATGCCGTTTATCTGATGAGGTAATTTTCCAATCTATTTCCAAGGTCGTTCACCATATACCTTATTGTGTATAACTGTTGAATATACAGAAATTTTCTATAAAACCATACAGTTAAAAATAATATATGGCCACCGCTCCCCTTTTGAGAAAATCGGATTTAGTAGGAATGCAGTATTAATATATTCAAATCTTCCCCTCCTCACTGGAATTCGATAAAAACTAAGGCCAGAAATTAAAAAAACTATTCTTATCCTATATTTATCTAGATGATCCAGCATTATAAAATATCTAGATAAAATTGCAATTAGTTATTGTAAAACAAATGATTACAAATGAGATAAATATAGTTATGCTGAATTGTTTTATTTATAAGTTATAAGCCAGAGTTCTAAAACTGAGAATACATAGTCCTTCTCTTGCTGAGAAAGCTCGTGGTCTTTATTTGGAATTTGATGCCATTTTTGGAGACATCCCCGGCAGCATGTGGCGGTCGCATGCTGGGCTATAAAAATCGGGTGGTTTCGCATCGGAGTTTGCTTGCCGTCATTAGGCGGATTAGCTGGGGCAAGCCTGGTATTAATAAAATCTCTGCCATGCTCCAAGATAATAGATATCCCCTTGGAATTCAGATATTCCAGTTCCTTGCCGTCTAATTTAAACCTTGATCTAAAGCGGGATTTAGCTAGTTTCTCAAAAAGAACGTCCAAATCATTCATCGGGAATCTGGACTATCAACCTCGTGGCGCTTGGCATGACGCTTTAATATATCGAGAGTAAGAATGGACTCGGCGGCAAGTTTTGACACAGCGAAAAGAATACAAACTACACCAATAACCGTTGCGATTTCGAGTGCTGATGTTGAGGTAGCAATGCCCCATCTGTTTACAAGAAATGCAACGAGTGAACCAAGAGAAAAGAACGCGACGCTTAAATAAAGAGCGAGCAAACTGATCCTGAATAGATGCGCCCTTCTTAATTCCTGCTTAACCCTGTCGGTCTTGATTCTGCATTCCTCGTCTGAAAATTCATGGATAATACTGTTAACATTTGTATACCTTTGAGACGTAGACATTATGAGTAGAACAACCCCTGGTATATAGGTCAGGGGGATTAATAGCTCAAGCGCGCTGGTTTCCATAGTCGACACTCCTTGTTAGGATGAAAATTCTATATTACCATATATTAGAGCTAATTTGAGTAAAGAGGCTCCCTAAATTTCAAAGTTTAATTAGAAGTTAGGAAAATTACTCTACCACTTTTGTAATTCCTGAATTATAATAGTGCTCCCATGTTTAAGAGACGTAACTTGCTGTTATTTATGATCCCAATATTGGTAGGAGCCGTTGTAGGGGTTTTTTTCTTATTCCCCATAAATGAGTTAGTATATTTCCATGAGTATGACCCTAACACGGGGCTTGGTTTGGAATTTACGCTTGAGCAATTATGGCTTGGGATAACGGGACATTACCCGATCAAAGTGCCATTCTATGCAGGGGTCGGAGCATTCCTGGGATTACTTGCGGCATTCTTCTTTAACTCTCTATATAAGAGCACTGCTCAGATAAAACAGCTAAGCGATGAGCTTCAAAAAGACCTATTCGCTCTAATATCACACGGCGAGAGCGCAACCGCTGAATTTAAATCGTCGTTTAAATGGGATATAAAAGAGTCAAAGCCCAACAAAGCGCTTGAAGATGTCATTCTAAAAACCCTTGCCGGGTTTATGAACGGCGAAGGCGGCTCCTTAATAATAGGGGTCTCTGACGACGGCGAGATTCTGGGCCTTAAGGGCGACTACAACATACTTAAGAAAAAGGACCGGGATGGTTTTGAGCAGGCAGTAATGGCAGCCGTTGCGACCAAGCTCGGAACAGATGCTTGCCAGTATTTGCAGCTAGTGTTTCATGATGTGGACGAAAAAGACGTGTGCCGTGTAATCACATCAAAATCCCACCGCCCTATCTATATCAAAGAAGGAAACGATCTCAAATTTTACCTCCGCACCGGAGTCAGCACCCGCGAGCTGAACGTGCAGGAAGCGGTCGAATATATTTCAACTAGGTGGCATAGCAAATAGGAATGAGATTCTGAAATAAATTCAGAATGACGGCAAAAGAAAGATCTCTCGCTTCGCTCGAGATGACGGTGGGTATTGGGTATGAAGAAAGATAGTTAGAAACAGTCTGCCAGTAGGCGCTGCGCACAAGATGCGCCACAAATCTAGTTCTGCAAACGGCTTAAGCCAGGTGTGACCTTAGATATTACAATAAGTTATAGAAGATACTTAGAAATAGTTCGCCAGCCGATGCTATCGGCACTCGCCGGGGTTCCCGGCTAGAAAGCGCCTTCTTCGGAGGAGCCGCCTTCTGAGGTGATATTGTCCTCAATTCCGAGTACTTCTAGGAGTCGCAGGCGAAGCTCAAGCGCCTCTGGGGCACGGCTCATGGGAAATTTGTCTACAGGAAACTTTTCGACAGCTTCTATGAGGCCAAAAACGCTGTGATCAGCTGCTGAGGAGATCACTCTGACAAAAGTGTGGTGGATTTCGGCTTCGAGGTCGATAAAATCCAGATAAACATGCACGGGAGGGGTGCACATAACAGTTAGCGGAGAGCAGAGAACATCCCTACCCCTTAGTTGCGTGTGATCGGCAAAAGGCGTGGGCGCGTGGAGGTACCACTGTACCTTGTCCTTATGTTTAAGAAACTCCTCCATAAATTCATCTACACTGTTTATCATTTACGATCCCCATCTAAATGCTTATCAGGTAAGCAGTAAGAATTTTGTATTTAGTATGCTTAGAGATCAGATTTTTGCAACTTGGCAGCAATAATTACTGCTACATAATTAATTGTGTGAAAACCACCGTCATCTCGACCGGCAAATACTGTATGCACGGGAGGGATCTATTTTTAAAAGTAAACTGGAAAGACAACCACAAGATTTTTCACTGGAACACATTGTGTTCGTTCGAAATGACAGCCAGCTTTTAAATATCAGATCCTTCAAAAAGATCGCTCTCGGGAGGGATACGCTTGGGGACTTCATTTGATATAGGTTCAATGGTTTGCAGGTAAACAAATATAGACTTTAGCTCAAAATAGCTAAGCTGTGAATACGCCCTTACAGGCATAGGGGATGTTACTTGATCACCATCGGCAAAATGTTTATTGCCGCGGAAGATATCTATAAAATCCTGCTCTTCCCAGGCGCCGATTCCAGTTTCAGGATCGGGTGTGAGATTGGTAGCAAAACCAACACCCCACCTACCCACCCACACAGTTGCATCGGTGGTATAGAAACTTTTCTCAGCTTCCCCGGCTATTATTTCGGCATAAGGCAGCTCGGGAAGGGGCTCGTCTGATGGATATCCGGAAAGGAACCTGTCTTTGTCGGGTTTATAGCCAAATGTGGTTTTAATTTTTGGAGTATGACACTGAGAGCAACCGCCAAGCTCAACCAGCCGCTTACCGCGCTCAACGTTGTACTTGCGATAGACCTCTTCCTGATCTTCAGCTTTGGAGGGTTTCTGGGGTTTAAACTCTGCTTTTGAACCGCAGGCTCCCAGCATAACTATGAAGATCAGCGCAAATACAATACGCCTACAATCCAATATAGAACAGTGTTTAAATCTACCCATTAATTGCACCCTAATATCATTATAACAAAAAATGGGGATTTAAAGAATATGTAACAGATATTTTTACGAAATAATTAGTAC
>SPCL01000050.1 GCA_004525335.1 Thermodesulfobacteriales bacterium | reverse complement strand
GACACAAACACTCCGGTTCAAGAAATTGAGGAAGGTGCAGATATCGAGCCATCCAATATCTTTACCGTGTCTAGAGGCGAAGATGGTGAAGAAGAGGGAACGCTAGGACTTTTGGGAAGGACTTACCGTATTTCACCCATGTTGACATTTAAGCCTAGCGAATTCTCACAGATAAGACTTCAGTATGATTATCTCAACCAAGATTTTGGAGAGAATCAGCATGCGGTCTTTCTCCAATTCCAGTATGCAATCGGAGCGCACGGGGCACATCCTTTCTAAAAATCCAACATAGGAGGCAAAAATCATGAAAAAATTAAAATTATTAAAACAACTTACAACAATAACAATCATCTTGATCTCATTAATTTCATTTGGTCACGATGCATTGGCACAGGTAAAGATAGTTACTTCGACAACTGATTTTGCAACTATAGCAAAAGATATAGGCGGTGATAAGGTTGAAGTGGTTAGCCTTTCAAAGGGTTATCAGGACCCGCACTTTGTAGATGCAAAACCGATTTTCATTACCAAATTAAATCAAGCTGGCCTTATGATTTATAACGGATTGGAGCTTGAGGTAGGGTGGCTGCCAATACTTATTACTGGTGCCAGAAACTCAGATATTCAGGCGGGCAATCCAACTAGGCACTACAACGTATCAACCTCTATCAAAGATAAACTCGAAGTCCATACCGGCCAAGTAGATAGATCAATGGGGGATATTCATCCCGGAGGGAATCCGCATTACATGCTGGACCCGAGAAACGGAATACCAGTAGCTCGTGGAATTGCAGCAAGACTGATAAAGATAGATCCTGAAAATGCCGCCTTTTACGAGGAGAATTTTAACAATTTTGTGAGCGAGCTTAAACTTAAAATAAGTGAGTGGAAGACCGGGCTTGAACCTTTTCAGGATACAAAGGTAGTAACTTATCACAAGCTCTGGGTCTATTTCACCAAGTGGGCAGGTTTTACGGAGGTAGGAACAATAGAGCCTAAACCCGGCATTCCCCCAACACCTTCTCATGTCGCAAATATTATAAAAACGATTGAGAATGAGGACGTAAAAGTCATCATTGCGGCAAATTATTACCCGCAAAAAACACCTTCAATTATTGCAGAGAAAACGGGGGTTCCTTTTCTTTCGTTACCAGCAATGGTCGAAGGGCGAGACGGCATTAATAGCTATATTGAGCTTTTTGATGCTCTTGTAGGTGAAATCACTTCAGCTCTAAAAAGTAAAGAAGGAAATTAAATTTGATGACGGAACTTATTAAACTTGAAAATGTAGCAATTGGATATGAACAAGATCCCTTTGTGGATTTTATTAATTTGTCCATTGAGAAAAACCAATTCTGGGGAGTCCTCGGCCCCAACGGCAGCGGCAAAACCACGCTTCTTAAAACTATTTTGAACTTGATTTCCCCCGTGTCCGGAACTGTATTCTTTCACAATGAATTAGTATTCGGCTACGTTCCTCAAAATGAGAAGTTTGACCCCATTTTCCCAATCTCTGTTTGCGAGATGGTATCAATGGGCAGGTACAGCAGGGTAAAACCCGGAAGAAGGCTATCTAATATAGATAATGAGATCGTGATGAGATCGATGGATAGTGCGGGCATTTCACATCTAAAAGACCGCACATTCAGCTCACTCTCAGGAGGGGAAAAGCAACGCACCCTGCTTGCACGTGCTATAGCCGGAGAACCTAACATACTGGTTTTAGACGAGCCGACAGCATCTGTTGATATAAAGGGAGAAGCTCAAATTATGGAGCTTGTAAGAAACATACAAACTGAGAGTAAACTCGCCGTTCTTATGGTGAGCCATTTCTTAAAAACAGTCTCAGAATTCTCAGATCATTTAATTCTGATAGACAAGGACAGTAACACGTTTCTGTCCGGGACAAAGATCGAGGTACTACAAAAGGAAAGTCTGGATAAATTCTTCGGACTAAATTTAAATCTGGACTAGCGGAGTCAGAATGGAGATATTAAGCCAATTTATCAATAGCTATTTCCTATGGCGCGATCCAATGATTGTCGGCGCTGTAACAGGAGCGATATGTGGATTCTTGGGAGTCTATATTGTACTGAGGAGAATAATATTTGTAAGCGCGACTCTTACTCAAATCTCAAGCTTTGGAGTGGCGCTTTCTTTTTATCTTGAGGGAATAGGGCTCACAATTTTTTCAAGCTTAATCGGCCCGTTTGCACTCTCTCTCTTTTTGACAATAATTGCCGCTGCATTTTATGCGCTTAAAAGAGATTTCTCTCGTATAAGCCGTGAGGGGGTGATTGCATTTGGATTTTTACTAGCATCTGGTGGCGTCATAATACTTGGAGACAGAATCACTAAAGGCGCGCACGACATATCTACTATACTTTTTGGAAGCGCAGTCGTAGTGGACCCGATTGATGTTTATTTAATCCCAGGTGTCGCTATCTTAGCATTTGTCATTCATCTCATTTATTACAAGGATTTTATATTTGTGTCTTTTGATACAGAGTCAGCAAAGTTATTCAAATATCCACTCAGGAGATTAAACGCTTTATTATTAATTACCGTAGCATTAGTTGTTGCAGTATCGACTAGAGCTTTAGGAGCATTGCCAGTCTTTGCTTTATTGGCTCTGCCTGCACTATCCTCACTTTATCTAACTGAAAAGCTTAAGCTTTTATTTGTATTTTCTATAATAATTGGGATTTTATCTGCGGTTTTAGGGTACTTCTTCTCCTTCATATTATCCATTCCTACGGGCGCGTCTATAACAGTTTGCGCCTCCATAATTTTCATACTATCAGCAGGATGGCGGCAGATTAGATTTTCAATATAAAGAGATAGATTTATAGATATTACAACTAAAAACTATAAGAGATTCTCAAGAGGTATGGACTCATCCATAAGCAATATTGGTATTTCATCTCTAACTGGATAGAGATACGTTGGATCTTCTTTTTGTATTAGACCGCCGTCTATCTTTTCGGCAACTTTTTGTTTCGTTCTATTTAGTAACTCCCCATTTTCAATCAAGAGATTTATCTTCTCAACTAGATCATCCCCGGCTATTACTAGATCTTGTTTCGTTTCAGGGCAGGCAATTACGTTTAATAAATCCTCACTAATCATATATATCTCCGTAAATATAAATTTAATATTAAGAAGTTTTAATTGGATTGTAGCATGTGGTAATTTAGAATACATAATATAGAACAAACTTTAAAAGGAGAATAGAAAATGAAAAGGCTTATTTTATCATCGATTTTATTAACACTAGTTTTCGTTTCTTTTCAAAAAGCACAGGCACATTGCCAGATACCTTGCGGCATTTATCATGATGAACTTAGATTTGAAATGATCATGGAAGACATTGAAACAATCGAAAAATCCATGAATCAGATAAATGAAATTTCTCAAGCAGAGGACAAAAACTATAACCAGCTAGTTAGATGGGTTAACAATAAAGAGCTTCATGCGCAAAAGATACAGGATGTTGTAAGTGAATATTTCTTGGCACAGCGTGTGAAAATAACTGCCTCTGATGACCCCAAATACAATGACTATGTAAAGAGTTTAGAGCTGCTTCACCAAATGACTGTATATGCAATGAAAACAAAACAAACGACTGATCTTGAAAATGTTGAGAAGCTAAAGACTGCTACCAAAGAGTATCAAAAACTCTATTTTAAAGATCACGACGAAGGGCATACAAAAGAAAAGAAATAATTCATATTAATCTTGAGATATAAAGGGGGAGAGCAATATCTCCCCCTGAAGTTTAATTTAAAATATATTCTTAGTTAACGTAGAGAACCCATGCTCCTTGTTCTCCTTGCACCTGCCCCTGGAGCTTAACATTGTCTCTTTGAGTGCTATTTTCCAAATTTTTAATAGCTTCCTCTGTACCATGAAGGGCATATACCTGACCGTCATTGGTATGAACTACGTGAAGATGTTGATCCTTCTCGCCGCATGGTGCTGTAGCAACTACAGGCTTAACTGTGCCGTCTTCATAGTTAGGAAGAAGGCAGACTAAAGTCCCTTCTACAGTCTGGGTAGCGGTTTTATCATCTAATGCTGAGGAGGAGGTAAGAATGTAACCTCTTGTATGTCCTGCCAATTCTCCAGCAACAGTTTGTTTGCCGCCCTTCATCGCTTTTGACTGAGCTTGGGGAGCAACTATGGCTGCGGATTTATCAGCTGTAACAACTACGAGAGTTCCCGTACACTCATCAAAAGTGGTCAGACTTTGTAGTTGACCTCCCTGATCAGCCTGAACACAAGTAACCGTGCCTTCCATGACCTGAGCATCTTGCATGCCCATCATTTCTTTGCCGGTATCCATCATACCCTTACCGTCTTTCATAGTGTCGGCTTTGTCCATCAAGTCATTACCCTCTTGCATTGCGTCTGTTGCCTTATCAACGCTATCTGCAAAAGATGGGACAGAAAACATGACTAATCCTAATGCAACAAATAAGAAAAGAATTGCTCCTTTCTTCATAATTAATACCTCCGTAAAGTGTATTTACTCAATTTTAAGGTGACACGCACCAAATTTTATATGCAATCATTATTTGTGTTCTAAAATCCCTAAACTCAATCTCTATAAAATGCCTCTTTCATTTATTTAGCTAACACAATATACTTATACGCACTAATTAGAGGTTCGGTTCTTTATTTTATATTCGTATTTACAAATCTTTTTCTTGTGGAATACTTAGTAACCTGTTTTATGGATTAAGAAGGAGAGAATAATGGCACAGAAAGATATGATAACTGGAACAAAACCGCTGGTAGGCAACCACGTATCACACGCTAACAATAAAGTTAAGCGCCGCCAGAACCCAAATCTTCAATGGAAAAAGATTTATATTCCAGAGCTCGACCGTACTATCAGACTTAGAATTACTATGAGGACTTATAGAACCATTACTAAAAAGGGTCTTTTTGCAGTCCTGAAAGATAATGGTCTGACCTTAAAAGATGTAACATAGTTTCCACTATTTAATAGCATATAAGAAGTTTTGTAGCATTAAATAAATTATGTTCACCTCTTCGAAAACCGTACTTAAGTTGTTTTCTACTACAGCGCTCATTAGCGCTTACGGTATTCTAAAAAGCACTAAAGATGTAAATAAGTTAGTAGATACGGCCTCTAAAGAAATAAACTCCGGCAAGAAAAAGATAATTTTCATTCAAAGTGAGATTAGTGTAGTTATTGCCATGCTCAAATCTTGGGTCAAAGGCGATTATAAGGGAATACCGTGGATGACTCTAGTTCTATGTACGGGTGCTCTTGTATATTTTGTTAATCCATTAGATGCCGTACCCGATATAGTTCCTGCAGTAGGGCTTTTAGATGATGCTACGGTAATTGGCTTTGTTCTTGCCTCTATTAAACAAGACATCCAGAATTTCAAGCTACGAAATTCAACACTGACTGAACAAGAAAACCAACAAAACCAACAAACCGCCTCTGCTTAAATATAATAGGCTTTACCCTTCTTTGTGCTCGTGCTGCTCCCTGAGCTGATTTACAACCGAAGGATCGGCCAATGTTGTAGTATCTCCCAAGACTGCCCCTTCTGCGATATTACGAAGAAGCCTACGCATAATTTTTCCGCTTCTTGTTTTGGGCAGCTCTGCAGTGAAAATAATATCATCCGGGCGGGCAATAGCTCCGATTTTTTTGGCCACATGCTTTTTTAGTTCATCCAGAAGCTCCTGACTCGGCTTTATATTCTTCTTAAGCGTTGTAAATGCAACTATACTCTGACCTTTTAGGTCGTGGGCCTTTCCGACGACCGCAGCCTCAGCAACTGTAGGATGATCAACAAGAGCGCTTTCGACTTCCATGGTACTAATTCTGTGCCCAGCTACATTCATTACGTCATCCACTCTGCCTAGAATCCATATATATCCATCCTTATCTCTCTTAGCACCGTCCCCTGTAAAATAGATGCCCGGATACTTGCTCCAGTAGGTATCCACATAGCGTTTCCGATCACCATAAATCCCTCTTAACATTGAAGGCCACGGACTCGTAAGTACTAGATATCCAGCTCCTACTTTGACACTTTTACCCTTTTCATCAACAACATCTGCATCTATCCCAGGGAATGGAAGTGTAGCTGATCCGGGCTTTAGTATAGTCAATCCGGGGAGCGCTGTAATTAGTATGGACCCCGTCTCAGTCTGCCACCAAGTGTCAACTATCGGACATTTCTTACCTCCGATGTGCGTGTGATACCACATCCATGCCTCAGGGTTTATCGGCTCCCCAACCGATCCCAGAAGACGAAGCGAGCTTAGATCGTATTTTTGCGGATACTCTTCTCCCCATTTCATGAAAGCTCTTATCGCTGTTGGAGCTGTGTAGAAAATATTTACAGCATATTTCTCAACTATCGCCCAAAACCGCCCAATATCGGGATAATCGGGAGCACCTTCATACATAATTGATGTAGCGCCGTTGGCAAGTGGGCCGTAAATAATATAACTATGACCTGTAACCCAACCTATATCTGCTGTGCACCAGTAAGTGTCCTCTTCTTTGAGGTCAAAAACCAATTTAGTAGTTGCACTCACCCCGACCATATAGCCGCCTGTTGTATGGACTATGCCTTTAGGTTTGCCTGTGGTTCCGCTAGTATAGAGAAGAAAAAGCATATCCTCTGAGTCCATTTTCTCAGGAGCACAATAGGGGTCAGCCTCTTCCATCAACTTATGCCACCACAGATCTCTTCCCCGTTTCATTTTTACTTTCTCTTTATCTCCAACTCTGTTAACCACAACTACATTTTTAATACTTGGAGTCTTTTTAATAGCTTCATCAGCATTTGCCTTAAGTGGGACTACTTTTCCTCTTCGGAATCCGCCGTCTGATGTTATTAGCAGATTGGATTTACAATCTATTATCCTGTCCCGGAGGCTATCGGCACTGAATCCTCCAAAAACTATGCTATGAGGGGCACCAATCCTGGCGCATGCAAGCATAGCAATTGCAAGCTCAGGGATCATCGGTAGGTAAATTGTAACCCTGTCTCCTTTTTTAACTCCAAGCTTTTTAAGAACGTTTGAGAATTTGTTTACTTCCCTGTATAGCTCCCAATAGCTAAGAGTTACACTCTCCCCAAACTCACCTTCCCAAATTATTGCGGCTTTATTTTTCCTGGATGTAGTAATGTGGCGATCTAAACAGTTATAAGAAGCGTTTAGCTTTCCACCAACAAACCATTTTGAGTCAGGGGCTTTCCAAGTGAGTACTTTTCGCCATTTCTTAAACCAGTCAAGTTCCTTGGCAAAATCTTCCCAGTACTTTTCTCTATTTCGTTTTGCTTTTCTGTATAGAGCTTCATCATTCACATGAGCATTTTCTCTAAAATGTTTACTAGGAGAAAAAGTGCGTCCTTCGTTTAGTAAAGCCTCCATAGTTTTTTCAGTCTTAGCCATTTGAAAACCCCCTTAAGAGTTGGAGTGGAAGTAATATATTCAATACTAACAAAAAATCTTTAGATTTTGAACCTTTTTATATTGTTAACTAATTCGGGCGAATTAAGAACCTGATAAATTATCAATTATTGCGTTGAAAAAATGGGGGCGGCAATAAAGGGAGCTTTTCTTTTTTGGATGATTTGCGCTGAAATTCTATCTCTGAAACCAGGATACTCGGAGCAACTGTCGAAACAGGAATATAGCCTGACTCGGCTCCGCAGAACCCATTAAAAACGGAATAATCATTACCTGTGGCAATGATTTTGTTAATTGACACAAGCGGCGTTCCGACAATCTCTATATCCCGTACCGGAGTCTCCTTGCCGGTTTTTGGATCGACTTTATATATTACAACCGGTGTTGCTCTGTAGGCCTGGAAGTTGTAAGAAGAAGTATTCGTCTCTCCTCCTTTCATACTTTTAATTAACAAGCCGAAAGGTTTATTCTGACGTTTAACTTCTTCTATTAGGAGCTCTTTCAACTTTTCCTGAGTATATTCTGTTTTGGACTCAATAATAGTATTGCTCATCCGCGCTATGGGAGCACGCCCGTAAGACGCCCTGCCGTGACCGTTTGATCTTTCAACCCCATTAACAGGTGTTCTGGATAATAGAAAGTTTTTTAATACTCCGTTTTCTATTAAAACCACTCTTTCTCCCGGCACTCCCTGGTCATCAAAAGGATAATATCCCATCAGATGTGTTCCGTTTAAGCTCTTCTTTGACGGGTCGTCAATTATAGAAAGGAAAGCCGGAATGACTTTTTGACCTACTTTTTCTTTGAATGTCTGACCTTCATCATCGTCGATCTGCCGCTCACCCTCCAGCCTATGGCCAACTGCTTCGTGGAACACAACTCCAGCGGCTTCCGGTTCAAGCAATGCAGGCACGCTTACAGGGGAAAGGACTTCAGCATTCCTCATCTCAAGTGTTTCTTCTATCATTTCTTTCACTACGGACTTAATCTCTTCTACGCTTGGAATATCTTCTGGTGAAACGTAGTAGAGATTTCTGTAGTTAGTTATTTCCTTCCCATCTTCGGCCCTAGCAACTACTTGGGCATCAATTGAATAAAGCAGTTCATCTCTTATATATTTAGTTCCCTCAGTGTTGACGAAATAGACCGTTTCCTGTTGTGCCGTGATTACAATATCTGCATTGGTAAGCTCTTTATAGTTCTTATAGACGGAAGAAATATCTCTTATCTTGTCTTCCCACTCTGGGGCATTGAAAGCTAACTCAATCTCGGGGCCGAAATATGTGTGGCTCGCTTCTTTTGTAAAACTTTTGGAGTTGATATCTTTTATCTCCTGGACATTATTAGCTTTTTTATTGAAATACTGCGTTAGGGCTTCTTTGTAAGCATAGTCTGTGACCTGCCACAACGTTGCTCTAATGGCATCAGGATCATTATCTACCGGCACTTCATAGGCGTCGTGAAACGGTACTCTGCCGCCTGATATACCCTTGATGGAATTATCAAAATCATAATCACCAACTCGGACATCAACATACAAACGTCTCACTCTATTGTTATCTGAGGAGGCTATTGCTCCATACTTCCCCTTGATACTATAGAATTCATTGTCTTTAATCTGATAACTTATGAAATAAGGTGATTCGTAGCTTTCAAGCTTTAGCTCTTGCTGCGAGCGATTGAGTTCATCTTGCATAGCTTGTAGAACTACAAGATCACTTCTTTTGGATTCCTGTGCTATCGATACTGTGAAAGATGAAATAAAAAGAATGAGAAGTAATGCTGGTATATATAAAGTGCGAATCTTCATTAATTTCAATATCATATTAAAAAGATTACTCCGATACCTATGGATGTAAAGAATATTTATGTCAATTTGGAACTATAGATTGGCAATTAAAATTGAGAGGAACTTGCTCAGCGAATCTGACGCAATTGGGGTGTTCTTAAATCGGAATTTTAAATAGGTGGCTACTAAATCTGGAAACTCTTTGAAATATTTATCAGCTTTTATGAAATCAAGCTCGCCGTTATTTCCATACAATGCAGCCATATCAGGCAGCAGTTCATGAACTTCATCAGATACAGCGCGTACAGAAGCCACAGGTGTTTTGCTTTGACGAGCGGCCTCTGCTACCCCCCATGTTTCCATATCTACAACTGATGCCTTTGAGACTTTTAGTAAGCGCTTCTTTTCTTCCGGTTCATTAACAAATCTGCTTTCGGTTAGTATTCGTCCCTTTACAAAATCGGCGTCAGAAAAAGAAAAATCACAGTGAAGCTCTTTAGTCTCATCTTTCTTTAAACTAATTACGGACTCACCTAAAATAATATCGCCAACATTGAGATCAGAACTCAGAGCGCCTCCGAAACCACCGACAATAATAAGTGAGGGTTTGAATTTCTGAATTATTAAGCTTGCTCCCGTCCTTGCTCTCCTTATCCCGACCCCTGTCTGAGCTGCAATAACAGGTCGGCCAGATAGCTCACCAATCAGGTATTTCAGCTCTCCGCTTCTCCCTTGTTCGGAAACTTGTATGTTTCGTTTTAAAAGTCTGATCTCATCCCAAGTTGCTGTAAGTAGTGCGATCAATTTTGTAACCTCAATTTGTTAAATACTATATTAGTCCAATAGAGGTAAGAAGAATACAAGATGTTTTATCTGATTAAATATAAACCGGCTATTATCACAGCAAGCGCTAGTCTGTACACAACAAATACTGTATAGCTAGATTTTCTAACGAATCTCAATAGGAATTTAATAGCCAGGAACGCAAAAACTGCAGATGTTAAAACTCCGGCGATAAAAGGCGCACTTATCACCGCTGAATATTCTAGATGTCTTGCTTCAAACACTCCCGCGCCTGCTATAAGCGGCGCTCCCAATAAAAATGAAAACTTTGCGGCTTCTTCGCGGTTTAAGTTTCTAAACATAGCCCCTGTAATTGTTATGCCAGAGCGCGATACCCCCGGGATAATTGCGAACGCCTGAGAAAGGCCGATTACTATGCAATCAACCATGTTCATCCCTCTAACTGTTTTGGTTTTCTTAGACGCTCTGTCTGAGAAATAAAGAACTACAGCAAAAAAAGAAAGGGAGAAAGCTATAGACAAAGGATGTCTAAGGAGTCCTGCTGCATATTGTTCAAAAAGTACGCCTGCTAAAGCGCCCGGAATAGTTGCAATAATTAGATATAAACCGGTTTTTCCATTAGGACGACCCTCAAAACTTCGGCTAAACACACTCTGAACAAACTCTTTGATTATTAAAACCCAATCACGCCAAAAATAATAAATAATCGCTAGCAAACTACCCATATGTAGAGCCACATTAAATGGAAGCCCTTGATCGGTCCATGAGAAGAACCAGGGCAGGAGTATGAGGTGAGCCGTGCTGCTTACCGGGAGAAACTCGGTAAGCCCCTGAATTGCGCCTAATATTATTGACTGTATTAAATCCAATTAATGAGGCCCTCTATTTTTAGATTTGTTAGATAATATTTTTTTCAAAAATAGAGCAGTATAGGAACCCTTAGCTTTAGATACTTTCTCCGGAGTCCCCTGAGCCACAATATACCCGCCTGCATCCCCACCTTCTGGGCCCATATCGATTAAATGATCGGCACATTTTATTACATCAAGATTATGCTCAATTACTATAACAGTATTTCCTTTATTGGTAAGCTCTTGTATTACAAGAAGCAGTTTACGGACATCATCAAAGTGAAGCCCAATTGTGGGCTCATCGAGTATGTATATCGTATTTCCAGTTGCGCGGCGGGAAAGCTCTTTTGAAAGTTTTATTCTCTGAGCCTCTCCTCCCGAAAGAGTTGTTGCAGCCTGGCCCAATCTAATATATTCAAGCCCAACCGCTTCAAGCACCTCAAGCTTAGACTTTAACGGAGGAATATTTTTGAAGAACTCATGCGCCTCGCTAACTGTCATATCCAGCACATCAGCGATACTCTTTCCCTTGTATTTAATGTCCAAGGTCTCAGAGTTGTACCTGCTTCCACCACAGCGCTCACATGTAACATAGACGTCCGGCAGAAAATGCATCTCAATTTTTTCAGTCCCGTGCCCTGCGCATACACTACACCTGCCATCGTTGACATTAAAACTGAACCTTCCCGCCTTATACCCACGAGCGTTGGATTGAGGAAGCATAGCGAACAGATCTCTAATCGGAGAGAATAGGCCCGTATAAGTGGCCGGATTAGATCTAGGGGTTCTTCCAATTGGACTTTGCTCTACATTTAACACCTTATCTATATCCTTGAAACCGCTTATATTCTTATGCTTACCAATCGGCTCTTTACTTCTATATAGAGAATTACTGAGCGCGTTATAAAGAGTATCGATAACAAGCGTACTTTTTCCTGATCCCGAAACTCCCGTAACACAAGTGAACACACCTAAAGGAAATTTGGCATCAATACTTTTTAGATTATGTTCAGTTGCAGCTTGAATAGAAATAAACCCCTTTGGTTTTCTACGAGTCTTTGGCAAGACAACTCCAAGGGCGCCGGATAAGTAACCACCCGTCAGTGATTCTTTATTCTGCACTAAATTACTGATCCCTCCGGTTGATACGATCACTCCTCCCTTTTCCCCGGCACCCGGACCAATGTCAACAACATAATCAGCATTTCTGATAGTATCCTCATCATGTTCCACAACTATTATTGAATTACCACTGTCTCTTAGGGATTTAAGTGTTTCAATCAGTTTTAAATTATCTCTGGAATGAAGCCCTATAGTAGGTTCGTCGAGGACATATGTAATACCGGTTAGTTTTGATCCGACTTGAGTGGCAAGCCTTATCCTCTGAGCTTCGCCGCCTGATAACGTAGGAGCTGAGCGGTCTAGAGCAAGGTAGCTAAGTCCAACATCATCTAAAAAACTGAGGCGGGACTTAATCTCCTTAGTTATTCTATCGCCTATCAACTTATCTCGGCCTGTTAGATTTAGATTTTCAAAGAATTCAAGCGCATTTTCGACCGGCATCTTAGCTAGATCGTGAATCGACTTATCCTCTACAAGAATCGAGAGTGCCTCTTTTCTCAGTCTGGCCCCGTCGCACAGGGTGCATGTTGAGGTTCTCATATACTGGGACAGTTTCTCTCTTATTTCAGGGGATTCAGTTTCCTTAAACCACTGTGAAGTTATACCTAAAACTCCTGAATAAGTTTCCCAGTATTTTAGCACTCTCCCTTTTCTTTCCTTGTAAAACATAACCTCTTCATCGCCTGAACCATAAATAACTATTTTCTTTATTTTGGCAGGGAGTTTATTAAAAGGAGTGTTCAAATCAAATTCGTAGTATATTGATACATTATCGATAATTTGTTTAAAATAGCTTGAATTTCCCCAGGGTATGATTGCTCCTTCGGAAATAGAGAGATCAGAATCAATCAAAAGCTCGGGGTCGCAAAATGAGGTTGTCCCTAGACCGTGACATTCTTTGCATGAGCCGTAAGGACTATTAAATGAAAACAATCGAGGGGAGATTTCAGGGTAACTCATTCCGCACTCTGGGCATGCGAACTTATCGCTGAATGTAAATTTTGCCCCTTTATCTGATTCTACTACAACAACACCGCCTGAGCGCTTAAGTGCTATTTGCAAAGACTCCCTTATCCTCTCTGCCATATTCTCGGAGCGGATTATAGCAACATCTACCAGAAGCTCTATAGTATGTTTTTTATTCTTATTAATAGTGATTTCGTCATCAAGATCATAGATATCCCCGTCAATTCTGACTCTTAGATATCCCTCAGATCTTAAGTCTTCAAGCTCTTTTCGATACTCTCCTTTTCTTCCCTGAACAATTGGGGAGTAGATTGAAATCTTTTCTCCTTTTCCAAGAGACGAAACCCGCTCAACCATTTTATCGAGACTTTGTGCAGAAATCTCAACTCCGCATTTATGGCAGTAAGGTTTTCCTATACGGGCAAATAAGAGCCGCAAGAAATCGTAGATCTCTGTAATAGTTCCTACGGTCGATCTAGGGTTTCTTTGAAATGTTTTCTGGTCTACTGAAATTGAGGGGGAAAGACCTTCAATTGAATCCACATCGGGCTTATCAATCTTTTCAACAAACTGTCTGGCATAGGCGGAGAGAGATTCCATATACCTTCTCTGGCCCTCAGCAAATATTGTGTCGAAAGCAAGCGAAGATTTACCTGATCCGCTAACTCCGGTTATAACAACAAGCTTTCCTCTGGGAATAGAGAGGGATACATCTTTTAGATTATGCTCTCTTGCCCCTTTGATTTTTATGGATTCCAAAGTGCCCTT
>SPCL01000290.1 GCA_004525335.1 Thermodesulfobacteriales bacterium | reverse complement strand
TTATTAGTTCTCTGTACTTTTTGCTTTGCCCCTCTTTGGCTGGTTTAGTTTTGCTGCTAGTTGCTTTCTTTATAGAACTAAGAGTTTCTTGTTTATCAAACTCGTAGACGGTTTCACGCTCGCGGTTTATTCTCTTAGAATACTTTCTTGATGTAATGCCGAATTTTCCAAGCACTCGTCCTAGCCACTGTAAATTCTGTTCTTTTTGTTCAGACTTGGGTAAGGATTTTTGGACTTCGGCAGAAAGGGATTTTGCAGTAATTTTAAATTTTTTATTCGTATTCTCGAATAAAATATTGTCTAGTTTGCCCTCACATATAGAGCTCAGTATAGTGAGTACAGACTGCTCCCACTTGTCAGGCTCCATCTCTTTTGGTTTCTTGGGTTTGTCAATTTTTTCAGTTGTTATATCCTGGGCTTCTTCTGAAGCATTAATCATTAGATGAGCTAATTTGCCAAGCTCAAGTAAGAGATTCTTCTTCTCAGCTTGAAGCTCAGACATTTGCAGCTTCATTTTTTGCTTCTCTATTATTTTCTTCGACTTAACATTTACAGTTGAAATTCCTTTATCTATTTTGCCCTTTATTTTGCCTAGAAAGTCTGCCATTTCTATACACCTCTTAATTACATAATATACTTAATTTGGCTGATCATGTAAGAGATTAGACTCATACTAATTTTAGTTTTAGCAATTTTCTTTGATCCGCGAAATCTTTGTTATAATATCCTGATCTTGATTTGTTTTACTTAAGTTCTAAATTTTTTGGATAAAAGGCTAAGAATTTGATATATTGTCCGGTTAATAATAAGAAATAAGAGGTGATATATGTGGAAAAAGGGATTGAGTGTCCGTCTAACACAAACAATAGAGGGCAAAAAGGAAAGTTTTGACGAAGGTCTCAGAGGAACTATAGTAGAAACATTTGAATTGCAACATGGTAATTCGTACAGAGTTCAGTTCCATGATGGAAGGGTTGCCCGTTTTCCCGAGGTTTTGATGGATGAGGCTGTTGAAGTGATTGGTTGAGATTAGAGTTTGTTCTTAGATAGGCCATAATATAAAATTGGTAATAATTGCTAAATTCTTAAAGTGTAAGTGTAGGATTTTTTCGACGTTTGTTATTTCCATTCTTCTCAATAAATTCTATGATTTTAGCGGCTACATCAATAGAAGTTGAAGTCTCAATAGCTTCTAACCCGGGGGTAGGGTTCACTTCCATCAACAAAGGTCCTTTATCTGATTGAAGCAGATCAACTCCAGCCACATTTAACCCTAGTAACTTTGCTGCTTTCACTGCTGTTTCTCTTTCTTGTTTATCTAATCGTATTTTTTGTGCCATGCCTCCGCGGTGTATGTTAGATCTGAATTCTCCCTCCGCCCCTTGTCTTCTTATTGCTGCTACTACTCTGTTGCCAACAACAAGAGCCCTCACGTCTGCTCCTTTCACTTCTTTTATATATTCCTGAATTAACATGTTAGCTTTTAGTCCATAAAATGCTTCTAGCACCGATTTCGCTGCTTTCTTTGTTTCTGCAAGGACAACTCCTATTCCTTGGGTGCCCTGCAGGAGCTTAACTACAACAGGGGCTCCTCCTACATCTGCTAGTAAGTGGTTAATGTCTGTAGTATTGGATGCCATTGCGGTGACGGGCATTCCTAAGCCCGACTTTGAGAGTATTTGCATTGTTCTAAGTTTATCTCTTGAACGCACAATAGCCTGAGAAGAATTTAAGCAAAACGTATTCATCATCTCAAACTGTCTTACTACTGCAGTACCGTAAAATGTTCTTGAGGAACCAATCCTCGGAATAATAGCGTCTACATCAGTTATTCTTTCGCCCTCGTAATAAATAACCGGGTTTTCTTTCTCAATTAACATATAGCATTTTAAAAAATCAACGATTCTAGTTTCATGTCCTCTAGCCTTAGCTGTTTCATAGAGTCTGTTTGTCGAATATAAAGCTGGGTTACGTGAAAGGATGTACTGCTCCCCTTTTGTCAAGAAGGATTTAAGTTGGAATTATGAATATCAAAACTAATCAAAACTAAATAAAAAGGGAGCCGAAGCTCCCCTTGAAATATTTAAATTGAAATGTTTTTAGACTTTAAGCAGCTACTTT
>SPCL01000223.1 GCA_004525335.1 Thermodesulfobacteriales bacterium | reverse complement strand
TGATTATATATGGGACCTCACAAAGTTTATCGTGGATGGGCTGATAGACGACAGGCTTATTGTCGATTATTCCTCCCCCGACATGAATGAGATTATTCCGCCTTTCTCCCTGAGTAACGGAGGGATGCTATATAACAATATTTGTGCCGGATGCCATGGCATGGACGGCGGGGGCTTAGAAGCTTTCGGTACCTAAGGGATAAGTCTTAACGTTATCGCGCTTGAAAACCCGGTAGAGTTTATGCATAAGATAAGAATGGGACAACCGGGCACATTTATGCCGAGCTTGGTAGATCTTGGGTTTAATACGGCTGATGCAAAAGATATCCTTGCTTGGGCTCAGATGGGCTTGACACCTGGTGCAGGTTGCTGCGAAATAGCGGAGAACAACTGCGAAGACGGACAAACTATAGAACAATGTGATGCTCTTGGCGGCGAGCTACATGAAGAAATTTGTGCAGAAGTTCCTGAATGTAATGTAGCGCCTCCAGGTGAGGGTTGCTGTGTAATAGCGGAAAACGACTGCGTGGACGACACAACTGAAGTAGAATGTGGTGATCTTGGCGGCATTCAGTTCGATGAAGGACTTATGTGTTCCGGTGTTGCTGAATGTAATGTAGCTCCTGCTCCTGATGGGGAAGCTCTCTATATAGACAACTGTCAATTCTGTCATGGCCCTAATGGCGATGGCAGCGTGTCCCCAGCATTCCCTCCTGTTGCCGGTAAATCGGCAGGAGAGATTGAGACCGCCATTATGACCGTACCAGCAATGATGGGTCTTGATTTCCTCTCAGCAGCAGAAGTTGATGCAATCGCTTTGTTTCTTGCTCCATAAGAGCTGATTTGTACTTAAAGTAATAACTCAAATGGGGGGCTGGCATTGAGCCTTGCCCCCCTGTTCCAAAGATGATATTTTTCTGGTCTCAGACCGGGCCGTCGGTTCAATGGTGGGATAATGTACTGCCTCCCTTTTGTCAAGCCTGATTTATGTTGGAATTATTAGAATGCAAACAAAACAAAAAAGGGAACCGAAGCTCCCCTAGTTATTTTTAAATTGTAGTGTTTTTAGATTTCAAGCTGTAACTTTCCTTCTTCTTATAACCATGAAGCCTACGATTCCTAAAATACTAGCCATTGCAATTAGTCCCCATTCGGACAGGGTTGGGACTGCTGATGGTGTTGTTGTTATAGCCACAGCTTGAGGGCCATCCCTAACCGGTAGAGTAGCAAGATACTAATAAATGAGAATAAAGCACTTATTATTTAAAATTGAGAAGAAAATAGTCAATAAAACATTTTCTTGAAAATAGATCAAAAATCGGAAGGACGACTTTATAATTCGAATAATGAATTGTAAATAATTGTATTCATCCCAAATATGTTATAAACACCATAAATCAATAGAAAATGTTTAATTTTTGGCCTCAGGTGCTTAAGATTTGTGCACTATATTTAACGCCAGTCACTTTAAGTCCCTATTTTTATTGATTGAAATGATTTCTGTAAAGTGGTATGTTCTTTGCAACTATAGCGGGAAGGAGGAAAATCCCATGAAAAAAGTAGAAGCTATCGTTAAACCGTTTAAATTAGACGATGTGAAAGAATCCTTAAAAGAAATAGGGATTCAAGGTCTTACAGTTACAGAAGTAAAAGGATTTGGAAGGCAGAAGGGACACACTGAGCTCTATAGAGGGGCTGAGTATGTGATTGACTTTTTGCCGAAGATAAAACTTGAGATTGTAGTATCAGACGACATGGTATCAAAGGTCATCGATGCTATAATGGATAGTGCCAAGACCGGCAAAATAGGAGACGGAAAGATCTTCGTTATTCCTATGGAAGAAGTAATCAGGATAAGAACTGGTGAACGAGGCGATGAAGCTTTATAAGCCGGAACTTAAGTTCTAAAAAAGGACATTTTTAATAATGTCCACAGCAAAAAAGACAAAAAGCAAAGGAGGACCGACCAATATGTTTGCAAAAAAGCCCGCAGACGTTGTAAAAATGATTAAAGATAACGGAGTTCTTATTGTGGACTTCAGATTCTTAGATTTTATCGGTATGTGGCAGCACTTTAGTATCTCAGTTAATGAGTTTAGTGTATCTATGTTTGAAGAGGGTTTGGGTTTTGACGGTTCGAGTATCAGAGGTTGGCAGTCAATTAACGCAAGTGACATGCTTGTTATTCCAGACGTAACCACAGCTAGAATCGACCCATTTTTCAAACACCCTACCTTAGTATTGTTATGTGATATTGTTGATCCAATTACACGCGAGCCTTACTCACGTGACCCCCGAAATATCGCAAAGAAAGCTGTGTCTTATCTAAAGAGTACAGGAATTGGAGATACAGCTTACATAGGACCTGAGCTTGAATTTTTCATTTTTGACGACGTGAGATACGACCAAACCTCAAATTCAGGTTACTATATGGTAGATTCGGTTGAGGGAATATGGAATTCCGGAGCAGATGAGGGCCCTAACTTAGGATACAAACCTCGTCACAAGGAAGGATATTTCCCAACTCCGCCTACCGACTCATATCAGGATCTTCGCTCTGAGATGGTTATAGAGTTAGAAAACCTTGGCATATCAGTTGAAGCTCAACACCACGAGGTTGCCACAGCAGGACAAGCAGAAATCGATATGAGATTTGCCCCACTAGTTCAAATGGGCGATCAAATGATGTGGTATAAATATGTAGTAAGAAATGTAGCAAAAAAATACAATAAGACAGTGACGTTTATGCCTAAACCTATTTTTGAGGACAACGGCTCAGGAATGCACGTTCATCAATCTATTTGGAAGAAAAATAAACCATTATTCGCTGGAAAAGGTTACGCCGGAATGAGCGAAATGGCAATGCATTATATCGGTGGAATTCTAAAACATGCAGGCACACTATGTGCATTTACTAATCCTACAACCAACTCTTACAGAAGACTGGTTCCTGGATTTGAAGCACCAGTGAACTTAGCTTACTCGGCACGAAATAGAAGTGCTGCAATCAGGATTCCAATGTACTCTCC
>SPCL01000120.1 GCA_004525335.1 Thermodesulfobacteriales bacterium | reverse complement strand
ATGAAGGTAACCGCATCGAGTTTTTACTAGCTTAATTCTACTAGCTTCTTAATGGGGAGCAGTATATTATTTCCCGGATTTTTCTACTTTTAACTGGTCCAGTTAGAAGGGAGAAGGTCAATAGACATTATATTCAAACTATAATATAATCAATTGTAGAATTGGTGGCAAAATACAACCAGCTACAAATTACTACGCATGTAATTTAGGAGAGATTAGAAATGAAAGTATTACGATTTTCGATTTTGATATTCACAGCGTTGATTATACTGGGAGTTTCTGCAAGGCTTTCATCCGCAGAAACTACGAATCCTCTGGAGCCTGATGTTATAGCCCAAGAAGCCTACATCTATTTCTACCCTCTCGTTTTGATGGATGTTACGCGAAAACAGATGACAAACTTCGAGAAGTGGGATGGGAAAGGAATAGATGCTCCAATGAATACCTTCGGTAATTTTCGTGCATTTCCACCTCTAGATTTTAAGACTGTGGTGAGACCAAACTTCGACACTATGTATACAAGTCTATGGATGGACCTGACAAATGAACCGATGATCCTCACCATACCTGATAGTGGAGGACGCTACTATCTGATGCCATCTCTTGATATGTGGACCGATGTTTTTGCAGTACCAGGCTGGCGAACAACCGGAACAAAAGAAGGCAATTTTGCCTATGCACCACCAGGCTGGAAGGGTGAATTGCCTGAAGGTGTTACACGCGTCGATGCGCCCACCCCATACATATGGTTCATTGGGCGTACTAAGACCGAAGGTGAGAAAGACTACGACGCCGTTCATAAATTCCAGGACGGTATGAAGATCACACCGCTCTCCCAGTGGGGTAAAGACTGGACTGCACCTGCTGGCAAGGTTGATCCTTCGATTGATATGAAGATACCACCGATGGATCAAGTAAATAATATGTCAGGTAAGGAATTTTTTGAGTATGCAACACAGCTCATGAAGCTTCATTCGCCACAGGCTACGGACTTCAGCCAAGTTGCTCGTCTCAAACATGTCGGCATTGTGCCAGGAGAAGATCTTGACTTCGACAAACTAGACCCGGCAATTCAGAAGGCTTTAAATAGTGCCCCCTCGACGGGTATGAAGCAGATGCAGGATCACACAGCTAAAGTCGGAAGTGTGGAAAATGGCTGGCAAATGCTAATCAGCACAATGGGAGTATATGGGATTGATTATTTACAGAGAGCAACAGTAGCACTCATCGGTCTGGGTGCAAATCAGTTGGATGATGCTATTTATCCGTTACTACTAACCGATGCTGACGGCAACACTATGTCAGGTGAAAGTCAGTATGTGCTCCATTTCGATAAAGACGAACTACCACCCGCAGAAGCTTTCTGGTCGGTAACACTTTACGACATGGAGGGATTTGCCGTGCCAAACCCCTTGAACCGTGCGAACTTGTCTAGTTGGATGCCCCTTACTTACAATGCTGACGGCTCTCTAGATTTATATGTTCAGGCCGAATCACCAGGGAAAGATAAGGAGGCCAACTGGCTGCCAAGTCCCAAAGACAAACCATGGAACCTGACCATGCGCCTCTATGCGCCAAAGCCTTCAGCGCTGGATGGTACCTGGTCACCAACTGCATTGAAGCGCGTTAATTAAGTTAGCAAATAATCCGGCTCAAATCGGTTTCACTTTATAGAAACCGATTTGAGTGCTATAAAATATAAATTGTTAATATGTCAAACGCGTTCGCAAAAGTAGCGGCTGATTATTTAAGTCACAGTTTCTCAGTTTCTCTATAGATTCCTCAAACTTTATCAAAATAGCACTTTATAAATTTATACAAGAATTAAAATATAGTGCTAACACTTTTTAATCTATTTTTACTTGTCCAGCTTAGAAACGGTATTTTATCTGCTCTGGGGGTATAACGTTTCCTGGCTATTATAATGACCTCCTATATATAGGGTTTTCTCTCTAAAAAATATCTTAACTTATGGACCTATTATAGGGGCAGGTCACGTGTTCTCCTACTATAACGTGACATTTGTTTCCTTTCATGTTTTCTATAATTAACTTTTGCTTTTGATAACCTTTTCATAGAAATATTCTCTGGTCCATTGCAAGTAAAACTCTTCTACGTCTGTAGGCATCGTCTTGTATTAACTGCCAATGTCGGTTGTTACACTCAATGTCGGTTACTACACTCGTTACATCTACGGAACAACTCAAAAGTAGACGCCCTAACATCCACACGTACATCCTTTAATTCGTATGGGTAGGACATTAATAACGTATTTACCTGCATAGAACTTATTGGAGATAAATGCCTGTACCCACGGTTTATCATTTCATTAGCTAAATCATTATGTCGTTGGATAATTGCCCATGGCTCAATTAGATTATTAGCAATATACCCTTTTAAGCTATGCCCTTTTTTCATTGTTCCGACAAGCATGTGTATTTCAACGTGCTCACCAAGTAGATGTTTTCTACATAATATTCTAGGGGCAACCATCCACATACGCATTACTTTGTCTCCTTGCCTACACCTATATTATACTCACCCAACCTTATTATTGGGATAGGTCGGTCTGTTTATTTGATAAGGAATAAATAGTGTTCATGTTTTTAAAATGTTCCTGTTCACAGTGCCATTTAGATTAATTTTTGACCTGCCCTCCTATGTATAGGGTTTCCCTCTAAAAAATTACTTAACTTATGTACCTATTATAGGGGAGCAGGTCACTAAGGGGCGATTTAATGGATTGACATTTTGAAGTCTCTATGTTAATTCATGTTCATTACGCTATAGCAAGCTCATGGCGGACTTAAAAGTACTTTGGTATATCACAAAGGAGATTTGTAATGGACACAACACCTCTAAAACAGACACTCATCAAAACAGATATAGATCAGGCTCTTTCAAGAATAGAGACATGGAAAAGCAAGAACATTACATATGAACTTATGACTATTGGCATTACCAACCCCAACTATAAAGTTACTGTTGATGGAGAACATTTCTTTCTGAAAATACCTGGAGCGGGAACCGAAGCCTTTATAGACAGGAATAACTGTCATCAGGCAAATATTATTGGGATGGAAACAGGCATTGGCCCTAAAGTTCTTTATTATTTTGAGGATACAGGGGTAGAGGTCTGGGAATGGATGTCTAATCACAGACCTGTTATGTTTGGTGATATCTATAATGAAAACATATTTAGAAAAATAGCAACAGCCGCAAAGACATTTCACAATATTGAAGGAAAATATCTTCCTGTAAAACAGACCCTTTTTGAACAGGCATGGCAGATGGTTAAACTGGCTGACAATGGAGGTTATCTTCCACCATGGTATAACAGGATGGTGTTTATATTAAAGGAAATTGAAGAAGCCGTATTAGCTGATGGAATTGACTATAAACCATGTCATAATGATTTCTGGACAGCAAATTTTATGTATGATGATTCGGCAGATGATTTCAAATTAATCGACTATGAGTATGCGTCAATGAATGATCCATATAATGACCTTGGATGCTATTCGACAACTAATTATCTTACAGAAGCGATGGATGTTGAATTATGCAAGATATACCATGATGGGCGGGATGAAAAGGGTTTTGCAAAGATGAAGCTTTATAAAATTGCTGCAGACATAAAGTGGGGTTTTTGGGCTCTTCAGCAGTATCTTAATTCTGATGTGAAGTTTGATTTTATGAACTGGTACGGTATGAAGAGTGCCAGACTACAGCACCTCTGGCTTGATCCAAGACTTGATTATTGGCTGAATCTTCTTAATGGAAAATCCGCTTTTAGAAAATAAAACAGTCTGTAGGTTCAATCCAACTGTAGGTGATTCAGATGTATATTAGCACCTTAAGGGAATAAACTAGATACTCAAAAAAATAAGCAGTTAAATGATTTTTAATAAGTTTTGCTTCAAAACACATTTTAATCAGTATGGTTTGCAATCTTCGCTCAAGTAGAGAATACTGGTTAGAGATAAAACAATGAATCGAGGTTATTTATGCAAAACGACAAGCTACTCAATGAAGAAGCCCTTAAACGTCAAGTCTCTCTTATGACCTCAGTCATCAATTCAATTCCAGACTTGATCTTCTACAGAGACCATGGGGGTTTTACCTTGGCTGCAATAAGGCATTTTCCGAACTCATAGGGCACCCTATCGATGAGATTTTAGGCAAGACAGATCATCATCTGTTCCCGGAGAATGTTGCCAAGTTTTTCCGTGAGAAAGACCAGTAGATGCTCATTAGTAGACAGTCCAGGCGTAATGATGAATGGGTGGATTACCCAGACGGACGTCATGTCTTATTGGATACTTTGAAAACACAACTATATGATGAGAATGGAGAGCTTTGCGGTCTAGTGGGTATTAGTCGGGACATCACCGATCGCGAGTAAGCCTAAACAAATGATAGCTAACTACCATTACTGGCTTAATGAGTTTAGTCAGATTTTAGACTGAAAAACCTACGAACAGAATTTCTAAAGATTACTGAGAAATAATTTAGATACTTTATAATTCTAACTTAGTCCGAGCTTGACTTAGATGTCGAACTGTACTTATAATTTGTACAAAACAATTAAGGGGAATATTAATGAACAATGAACTTACTTTAGATCAGCAAAAGATTGTAGATATTTGGGTAAAGCATACTATGTGTGAGTTTGAGACCAAGGATGTGGAAGAAACTATGCATACTATGAGTGAAATGCCTCATGTTAACCATGTTCCTGTAATGACGGGGGGCTTTGGTAGAGATAATGTGCAGAATTTTTACTCGAAGTACTTTATTCCCTCCCAGCCACAGGATGTTGAACTCGTGATGGTTTCACGCACTGTTAGCACCGACACAATTGTGGATGAACTTATATTTAAATTTACACATAGTATAGATATGCCTTGGATGCTTCCCGGCATACCTCCAACAGGGAAAAAGGTCGAGATTCCTCTTGTCGTAATAGTTGGCTTTAAGGACGGCAAAATTTCAAGCGAGCATATATACTGGGACCAAGCCTCTGTACTTGTTCAGATAGGAGTATTAGATGCAGATAATTTGCCCATAGTTGGAGTGGAAACTGCTCGGAAGGTTCTCGACCCAAGTTTACCGTCAAATGAATTGATGAAGAGATGAAATCAGAAAAAAGTTAACTTGTCCTGCCGGCTATGATTGATCCATAATATAATTTAGATTTTTGATAAAATAGACGGTAAATTTTTTGTCATGATCTTTGATTAGAGATAGATATTGTACTTTAATCAATTCTAATATTAAGGAGAACTTAAAATGAGTATGATTAAGGTGTCTTGGATTTCAAAAGTAAGTATTATGGTTTTTGCCTTTCTGCTACTTTATGGTCAATTTTCTTATTCGTCAGAATATGAGAAAGAAGTAAGAGCAGCAGCCGAAGAGTTTTATACAGCACTGAATGCAGTTTTTAAAGGTGATTTAGAACCCATGATAGAAGTCTGGTCACATGCGGATGATGTTACTTATATGGGACCGGCTGGCGGCATTTTGGTCGGATGGAAAGAAGTCAGAAACTCTTGGGAAGCGCAGGCTAAACTCAAATTAGGTGGCGAGCTTAAGCCGAAAGAAATGGAGATCATAGCAGGTGAAAGCATTGGAATAACTGTCAATTATGAACGTGGAACAATTTATATAAACGGAAAGACAGAAGAAGTTAATATCCGAGCAACTAATGTTTTTAGACGGGAGAACGGGAAATGGAAGATGGTAGGACATCACACTGATATTCTTCCTAGACTCAAAATATGACCTGCCACGAGATATATTCTATAAACTCAAAGAGGCGATGATTAGATTATTTGAGAATTTGATTATTTGATAAGTGGGCTTTGGGGGCAGAAGCCTTTACCACTGCCCCTCAATACTCAAGCCGCATTTTTATGTGAAATCTCATTCTTGTAATACTCTTCTTCAGCCTGAAACGGTGTACGGTATCCATGTGCTGAATGAAGCTAACCGCATTGTTTACTAGCTTAATTCTACTAGCTTCTTAATGGGGAGCAGTATAATGTACTGCACCCCTTTTGTTAAGCTCTGTTTAAGTTGGGATTATGACCTCCTATAAATAGGGCTTTCTATCAAAAATCTAACTTGTACTATAGCCCTATTACAGAGGTCAAGTTATGTCCACGGTTCCTCTTCCTCTATCGGTTCCGTAGATGAATCCATAACAATAGAATGCAACTCTACCTCAAACCATTGCCAGAACATTTCATTTGTTCTATCCTGTGGCCACCACGATTCTTCGGTAGACCACTCAGAAAGTATTTCGGTGAAAATATCCTCATATATCTCATTAATGAATACAACCGCTTCTTCATCTGTATCGTAGTCAGGTATTAAGACAGCAAGGCAATCAGTT
>SPCL01000220.1 GCA_004525335.1 Thermodesulfobacteriales bacterium | reverse complement strand
CCGCCCTGTGTGCGCGGCACAACATGGTCTATTGTAAGCTCAGATCGTGAGAACTGTTTTGAGCAGTACTGACATCTACCCCCGTCTCTTCTGAAAATATTTAAACGGTTGAATCTAGCTTCTTTTCTGATTGCTCCCTCATACCTGACCAAGATAATAACCCGTGGAGTTTTTATTATTGCGCTAACAGTGCGAACAACTTCATCCTGATCTCTAAATTCAGAAATTTGCGCCCAAGATTCAAAATCAAAGGTGTTATATTCGGTATCTACTGCCTTAGCGATGCCCCCATATAACATTACAAAAGCTCGTTTAACACTTGTTATTGTGATCGGGACAAAGTAACGGTTGAGAACTAACACGGGAGAGGTTAGCATTTAGTAAAGTCAATTTACCTATTTTTACTTATTTTGCAAGTACAACATACTAAATCATTACTAGAATTAATTGTACTTGTCATCTACTAAATTATAGATTTTGACATATACTTTAGAGAGTTGAAATTAATCAGGAGATATAATTTATGAGTAGTTTGAGCACAGCTCTAATAATTCAAATATTATTCAGCGTAGTTCTTTTTGCTTTTCTATTTTATTTTATGGCCAAAAATTCTGAGCTGAAAAAAGAAATTGAATCAAAAAAGAATTCAAGAATTAAATCTAGCGAGGGGTAAATGTATCCAGAACTTCTAAAGATTGGCGATTTTACAATTTCTTCTTTCGGCGTAATGATAGCCCTTTGCTTTCTTGTAGGCTATTGGCTGATATCACTTGAAACTAAGAGAAAAAAACTAAGTGAAAAAGCTGTAAGCAATATGTTCCTTGCCACCATGATTGGAGGTATTGTAGGAGCGAAATTGCTTTATTTATTTGAAAATGTTCCGTTTGGTGACTTAATCAGACACCCGATCACGCATCTGCTGTCCCGTGGAGGTCTAACATTCTACGGCGGCTTCCTTGGAGCAATAATATTAGTATGGATAATCGCCAACAAAAACAAGATCAGCATGTGGACAGTCGGAGACTTAGCCGCACCGGCTCTTGCGCTCGCTTATTCAATAGGCCGAATAGGATGTCTATTAGTTGGAGATGATTACGGTGTACCTTCCAACCTGCCTTGGGCTATGGCATTTCCTCAGGGGCTGCCTCCAACTACTGAAACAGTTCACCCTACACAGATATACGAGATAGTTATTATGTTTATAGCATTTTTATATATCTGGAAAATCAGAACAAAAATAAAACCGGCTGGCTGGCTTTTTTCGATCTATCTAATTATTGCTGGATTCGAGAGATTCTTTGTAGAGTTTTTAAGAAACACAACAGAAAGCTCGGTTCCCGGACTTTCTGTAGCTCAGGTTATGGCGCTTGGTCTAATCGTAGTGGGCGCTGTCAAGTTATACACACTTAGAAACTCAGGGGAATTTGAGTTAGAGCCTGAACCACCCAGAAAAGCGGGTAAAAAGAGAAAAGCATAATTAGTGTTATTGTTTGAGAGATAATATGTAAGCAAGAAGATCATGCTTTCCATCTAACACTGCTTAGGTATCTTTAACGACCATGTCTAAAATCAAGACCAGAGATTATATTCTTGCTGCGCTCACCGGTGTTTTATATCCCCTCACGTTCATGGTTCCCTATTTAGGCATACTCGCCTGGATTGTTTTAATACCTCTTTTCTGGTCAATTGTTAAAAGAACACCTAAAGACGCATTTAAGCTTGGACTTCTTTCAGGAACAATTGCAAATTTCATAGGAACCTACTGGCTTGTAGGAACACTCACAAGATTCGGCGGATTCCCAACACCAATCAGCTTCATATTTATTATTTTCTTAAGCGCATATGCGGGGCTTGCCTTTGGAGTATTCTCATACATAACCACAAGACTAGGACTCTTTAAAAAACCAGGGATTCTAGCAGTAGTTATTATAGCCTCAATTTGGACATCTATTGAATACCTATTCCCATTCCTATTTCCATATGGTATTACCAATTCACAAGCCGATTTTCTCCCCATTATACAGATCTATGATCTCTTTGGAATATATTGCCTCAGTTTCGTTATTGTTGTAGTGAATGTCACATTAATGAGGGTCATTAAAAGATTCAAACTCAATGCACTGCTTCCAGGAGGAGAATTACTCCTATCGTTCATGCTAATAGTTTTAACTTTGGCTTATGGATACTTTAGAATTGCTCAGGTAGATGCGGAGATTGCAAAATCCCCTAAGCTCAAAGTAGGAATGGTGCAGGCAAATTTCGATTTCCTAGCAAAAACTGAGAATCAAGAAAAAACAGTTACTGATAAACACAAAGAGATGTCGCAAGATCTCAAAAATGTTGACCTTATAATATGGCCCGAAACATCAATACAGGCTTGGTTTTCAAATGATTCTAACTACCTGATAGTCCGTGATGAGTTGGGTGTGCCTCAAATGGAAGGCAAATATTTCATCGTAGGCGGCATGTCTTACACTCCTCTTGATCCGGATGCAGAGATCATAACAGACGACAATATTATTAAATACAACACTGCATTCTTAACCGATTCAAACGGAATTATCTTGGGCAGATACCACAAAATTAAACTTCTCCTTTTTGGAGAATATCTCCCGTTTACAAAATATATCCCGGCTATCAAAAATATAAGCCCTGCTACAGGTGACTTTACTCCGGGAGATAAGCTTGATCTATTTGTAATTGAAGATAAAGGGGCGAGAATAGCCCCAATTATCTGCTACGAGGATATTATCCCTTCGTTCAGCAGGCAATTTGTGGCGAAAGGCGCTAATTTAATAGTCAATATCACAAACGACGCCTGGTTTGGAATGACTATTGCTCCTTATCAGCACTTATTAATCTCAATCCCACGAGCAGTAGAAACAAGAAGATTTCTCCTTAGGTCTACAAACACCGGCATCAGCGCAATTATTGACCCTATAGGCAGGGTCGTTAGCAAGACCGGCAATTTTGAGCAAACGAATTTAGAAGGTGAAGTTAGTCTCATGAATGGTGGAGTAACCCTATACACAAAGATAGGTGATGTGTTTCCAATT
>SPCL01000152.1 GCA_004525335.1 Thermodesulfobacteriales bacterium | reverse complement strand
CCCGATATAAAGTGCTCCATCAAACGCTGCTGCTTATCCTTGTTTAATCTGCTCTTTCGTATGACTGTTATGATAACCTTTCTCTGTTATCTAGGACAGCCCCTTAAAGTTTATATCAAGATGGTGGTCACTTTTAGAAGGGGGGCTACTTTAATGAAAGATATATTCAGTTTAGCATCACTATTCTTTACTCTTTTTTTACTGTTTCTTAGTATAAATATCTCATCAGCGAATACTCTGCTTGGAAGCGTTACGTTGGTCGGAACTGACGGAGGGGATGAGGTATATCCCATTGTCTCTGGCAACAAGATCGCATACGGACAAAGGGCTCTTATCAGAGTTACCGGAGGAAGCTTCGTTGTCGAAGAAGGCTCGGACCTCGTAGTGACTGGTCAGAAGGAACATCTTCACGATTCCAACTTAAATCAGTCTTGACGAAAGGGGAGCAGTACAACTCATATATTCTTATATAATATGGAACTTATGACTGTTAACCACTAGGTTGGAGTTTAGAATCCCCCCTTTCTGGAGCTAACTTTTCTAACAATGCCATCCAATCTTACAATTCTTATGTTCAAGACACTATTCTCGTATTACATGGTAACAATCCACTCACTTTACCACTATCTTCATTTTATCTTCTTAAGTTACGTAGTGGTGCACTTGAGAGTAGAATGTCAGGTGTCAGATATTGCGACATATATATATATCAAAAACGAGTAATTTGATCATCAAATGTTAATAAAAACCTATATGGTACAAAGATTGCAACAATGTTTATGAGATATGGATGAGTATCCCAAAGAACTAGACCTAATAGATAAAACAAGGGTAACTATAAGACCGGTTGAACCTGTAGATGTAGATGGTCTATATGAATTTCTTTCGAAAATACCTAGATTGGACCTTCTTATTTATAAAGATGATATAACAAAGTGGAAAAATGTGGAGAACTGGCTTGCCGCCTCTAACTATGGAAAAGCATTTCAATTGGTAGCTTTGTCAGAAGATAAGATCGTAGCAAATGGGTCACTTCACTCAGAGGGGCTTTCTTGGTCACATGCAGCAGAGCTAAAGTTGATAATAGATTCTGATTATAGGGGAATGGGTTTGGGGTCTCAATTGTTTAATATTTTGTTATATGAGGGATTAAAGCGCCATTTTCAGAAGATAATAGTTAGATACATGCCTGACAATATTAGCTTTACAAAAATACTAAACCACTATGGTTTTAAGCCGGAAACGGTGCTTAGTTGTTATGTGAAGGACGAATTATCTAGTATTACAAAAGATTTGGTAATTGCATCCTATGATCTTGAAAGCTGGGAAAGGAGGTTTGAATTTTATAGCTCTATTTATAGACAATAGAATGTGCATGCTTACTGCAAATATTGTAAGCCTTTTCATAAAGTGCTAGTCTCATAGTTAGTTAAAGCACGTGATTAGGGCACTGTCTAAAATGGTAGATAAAAATAAAACTAAAAAAGAACTTATGAATGAATTAGAGGAGCTTCGGTTACAGTTCAAAGATTTTGAGCGATCAATTGAGGACGGAACTGATATACCGGATAAAACTTTTCGTCTGATTGTAGAATCTGTGCCTAATGGGATAGTAATGACGGACAATATGGGACAAATAATTTTTTTAAATTCACAGGCTGAAAAAATGTTTGGTTATGCACGACGTGCTTTGCTTGGTAAGTCTGTTGAAGAATTAGTTCCTGAGGGGTTTAGGCATGGTCACATTAAATATAGGTCTAGCTATGTGAAAGAGCCCCGTACGAGGCCTATGGGAGAAGGTAGAGACCTATTTGCCTTACGCTCGGATGGCAGTCAATTCCCTGTTGAAATAGGGCTTAATTTTGCAAATTCGGATTCGGGTGTAGTGGTTATAAGCACTATTATAGATATTACCGAGCGCAGGAATACTGAGAAACTGCTTAACGAGAGAGAGCAAAGGCTTCGGGAAATTATGGATAACACCACAGATGCCATAATTGTTTTTGATGATAAGGGGGTAGTAGAAACCTTAAACCGAGAAGCACAACGACTTTTCTGCGTGAATAGTATAGAAAAGATAGATGAAATCTGGGCAACTGTTACGCCTGAAAATAAGGAAAACTTTTCTGAAAAGCTCAATAAGGTTAGCGAAGGAAAAAGAATAACAGATTACGAAACTGAGCGGATAGGCAAAGACGGCAAGAGAATTTCAGTGAGCATCAGTCTTGTCTATATGAACGAAGGGCAGGGCAGGTTCATAGAAACAATTAGAGATATAAGTGAAACACTTGTAATGAGAAATAAGATAATAGAGCTAGAGAAGGCTCAAATAATAGGGAAAATGGCAGAAGGTTTTGCACACCACATGGGAACCCCGCTAGCATCAATGTTACTTAGAGTTCAGATGCTTAAAGATGATATTCCGGATCTCGCGGAATACAAAAATGTTGGCGAGAAATTAAATTCAATAGAGAGACAGATTCTTTATGGACAAAAGGTTATACAAAGACTCCTTAGGTTTGTAGGTAGGCCAGAGAACGAAAAAAGCCCGGAGATTGTCTCAAATCTGCTTGAGGAATCAATGGAGATGATAAGGCCGCTAATTAATAAGAAGGGAATTGTTCTTGTGGGGGACATGGAAGATAATCTTATAATATTTGCTGATACGAATCTTCTTAACCTAGTGTTTTCTGATACAATGATGAATGCAATTGACGCCATGCCTGAAGGGGGCGTATTATCAATAATTTCTTGTAAAGATGATGAAACTCAATTTGTAAACGTTAAAATAAAAGATACCGGAGTTGGGATATCGGAGGAGACAATACCATTTGTTTTTGAGCCTTTTTTTACCACCAAACCAGCCGGAAAAGGTACAGGTTTAGGGCTTTCAGTGGCAAAGCGTATTGTTCATGACCACGGCGGTGATATAACTATCGAAAGTAAAGAAGGAAGGGGAACTATTGTATCCATAAGCCTACCCATTTTAAATGAGGAGAAAATTAATTGAGTCAAAGTAAGGTCAAGGTTTTAGTGGTTGATGACGATGAGGATTTTGTTAGTGCTGTAAAGGAGCTGCTCGAAAGAAATAACTACGAAGTAGTTACTGCATTTTCAGGACGAGAGGCTCTTCAAAAATCCGCTGAGATTCCAAGTATTCATATTGCGTTGCTAGATCTTGTGATGCCCATGATGGACGGCTTCACTTTGCTTGAGAAACTTAAAGATATCATCCCCGGGTTAACTGTTATGATGGTAACAGGGCAGGGAACCGTACGAACGGCAGTAGATGCTATAAAGCATGGTGCTTTTGATTTTATTACAAAGCCCTTTGATAAAGACGTGCTTCTTAATAAGCTTGAAGTGATCAGAAAGTCGTATGAACTCGAAAACAGGCTAGGTGAATTAAAACAACTAATTTCACAAAAATACGGTTTTGAGAATATTATCAGCAGCTCTAAGATAATGAAAGCTGTTTTTGAGAAAGCCTCTGCTGCTGCTAGAAGTAATGCACCTGTTTTTATTGTTGGAGATACCGGAACTGGAAAAGAACTTCTTTCAAAAGCAATTCACCTGGGTGGAGATCGCTCAAGTAAGCCTTTTATTGCGGTTAACTGTGGGGCAATTCCCAAGGAGCTTCTTGAATCTGAGCTTTTTGGCTATAAAAAAGGAGCTTTTACGGGAGCTGTAAGAGACCACGAGGGCCTTTTTATAGCGGCCAATGGCGGGACGATCCTTCTGGATGAGATTGGAGAGATGCCAAAGGACCTTCAAGTCAGGCTCTTAAGGGTTCTTGAGGATTATAAGGTAAGACCCTTAGGGCATACAGATGAGGTATCTCTTGATATTAGGGTGATAGCTGCAAGCAACCATTCCATTGATGACTTAAAGAATAAGTATCTAAGAGAAGATTTATTTTTCAGACTTGCCGTGATCGTGATTGAACTACCTCCACTACGAGATAGAAAATCAGATATCCCACTATTAATCGACAATTTTATTAACACATTCAACCTGAAATATTCAAAAAATATAGAGGGTTTTTCCGAGGAGGCATTTAATCATCTATATAGTTACGATTTCCCCGGAAATATTAGAGAATTGGAGAATTTACTCGAAGGAATAATTGCCGTCAGTCCCACCAATAAAGAGACGATTACATATAAAGATTTAAAGGCACACCTCTTGTGGCAGAAACCGAAAACTTTTGAACATCAGATACTTTCCCTAGATAAGCTTGAAAAATTTGCACTTGAAGAGGCTCTTCGCGAATCCAAGGGCAACAAATCAAGGGCTGCCGAGCTGCTTGGTATTTCAAGAGATACTTTATATAGAAAACTGAAGCTTTTTAATATGCAGTAACCGCCTTTTGAGTTTGCGCTATAGTCTCCAGTTCCCAGAAAATCGCAAGTTCCGGTTTGTGTAATCTTGATTCCCAGTTATTAAACCACCTAAAATTTAAGATGTACTTTTCAATATTGTGGTGGAACTCTATCGGCATTGTGTAATATTCTTGTGTCTTATGTCGTTTTATTGTACACCAAAATATTTTCCTCTATTCTCTTACCCCCCTAGTTCATTGACTTAATTCGTTGGCACATACCTTGCACATAGCAGGATTAAATATAATTAAAGGAGGATAGTAGGATGTTAAGAAAAAATATGTTTGCGTATGCGTTGTTATTGTTGTTAGCTGTGCCACTGGGCTTCAAGTCTTATGATGCTCATGCCGCAAGCGATCAGCAAATAGAGGAGCTCAAACAGATGATTGAGCAGAACCACAGGGAGAATGAGCAGAACCGCAGGCAGAATGAATTGTTGAGTCAGAAGATAGAACAGTTGGAGGCCGAAAAAGCGGCTAATCAGGCCCAGGTGCAGGAATCTGAAGCCCAAATGCAGGAGTTTATATCCAAGAAGGCGGATAAGCCGCT
>SPCL01000020.1 GCA_004525335.1 Thermodesulfobacteriales bacterium | reverse complement strand
TTAGAGGGGTTTGGCAGCGTAATGACAATTTCAAAAGCTGAAATAAAGTCCTCATCCCAGGATATGACATTGTCCAATGCGAGTATCCAAATCAAAGATAGTATTATGAGTGCAGGGGCGGTATTAAAGGATTACTTCAGAGATAATTTGAAATTTACTATGGATTTTTATGGCGATATGCTCGCAGATGAAGCAAAGCTCTTCTCTGATTACTTCAGCGTCCCTGAGCAACTAAACATACTTAGCCCCGTTTCAATTTCTGCTTCTAGTTTAGTTGTCCAAAAAGTCCCAAGCCCAAACTCTTCGACACCTAATGACTCAAGTATTTCTAAAACTAGCAATATAACCAAAGAAATTGATCTGAATCTGAACATTGTAGCTGAATCACTTGGGTGGACAGATAGTGAAGCTGTTACTGTAGATGAAACTAAAAACGAAGTAGAATCAAGCGACAGAAACGAGACAAGTGTGAGTAAAACTTCACTTAATGGAAAAGTTTTAGTTAAATCTGACAATTTTAAATTCAAAGGTTTTAACTGGGATACGGTAGATGCGGAAGTTGCATTGTTAGGGAATAAAATTGATGTGAATGTTAATGAAGCGAATCTATGCGGTATTGCAACTCCGGGGTTACTTCAGGTTACTTCCCCAACATTAAAGCTAGAGTTTGAGCCATTTACTCAAGAAGAGGATTTAGCAAAGGCGATTCAATGTTTGTTCGACAAAGCCGGAATAATCACGGGAGATTTTAATTTAGGCGGCACAGTAATCTCTAATGGTGATATTGTTAATGTCATGAACTCTCTTGTGGGAGAGTTGAAACTAACATCAAATGGCGGCAGGGTTAGTAAGTATGGAGGTTTTGCAAGGTTCTTATCGGGGCTTAATTTTGGAGAAATCTTTAGAGGAAATACAAATGATTATACTGATGGGGGCTTTCCTTATGACTTTATAACTGTGACAACAGATATCAAAGACGGCCAATTGATCATTAAGGAAGCGGCTATGGACGGTCCTTCACTTAAAATTATTTGTAACGGATCTATAGATCTGGTAAATGAAAAACTCGATCTTCAGGTTCTAGTAATTCCTGTAATGGCCGTTGACTCAGTTATAGAAAAAATCCCATTGATTAGCACCGTTTTAGGGAAAGATTTTGTTTCCATACCTATTCAGGTAAAAGGAGACTTCTCTGATCCTAAAATTACACAACTTCCCCATCATTCAATAGGAGCCGGATTGTTAGGAATTATTAAGCAAACTCTAAATATCCCGGTAACTTTAGTTAAACCCCTTGATTCAGGCAAGAAAAAAGAAAAGGCTCAATCGGAATCGTCTGACGAGCCCTCTCCGCAGTAGGTATAGACTTTCTATTACTTTTGTTTTAGAAGGTCCCTGATTTCAGTTAAAAGCGTTTCCTCTTTTGAAGGTTCCGGAGGTGCAGCAGGAGCTTCTTCCTCTTTTTTCTTCATTCTATTAATACTTCTTATCAAAAGGAATACAGCAAATGCGACGATAAGGAAACTAATAATAGTGTTGGTAAATGCTCCGTAGTTAATCGTCACAGCGCCAGCTTCCTGCGCTTCAACTAGAGCAGCATATGGACCGGGTGGTACTCCTTCTTTGAGTACTGTGAAGAGGTTGGAAAAATCAACGTTCCCAAGCGCTAAACCTATTGGAGGCATTATGACATCGTTTACAAGAGACTGAACAATTGTTCCAAAAGCCACTCCAATGATAATACCAACAGCCATATCGACAACATTGCCACGCATGACAAATTCTTTGAATTCTTTAAGCATTTTTTCCTCCAAAGAAGATATTATTAATTTGAATCAATTATCTCATATACTAGTTTTCATTTCAACTGGTTTTTGAATAAAAGTTTGTATTAGACTCTGCAATATCTGACTGATAAAATAATAGATATTTATATTTAAGGAGTACGATTGAAAAATAATCACAGAGTAGAGATTATTTACTGCACAAAGTGCAAGTGGCTAATGCGTTCCACCTGGATAGCTCAAGAGATTCTAAGCACTTTTGATGAGGAACTTTCTGAAGTTGCTTTGATTCCGGGAACAGGTGGAGTATTTGAAATTAAAGTAAATGGTAAAATTATGTGGTGCCTAAAAAGCGAAGGTAGATTTCCCAATATAAAAGAACTAAAAAAACTTCTTAGGGACATAATAGAGCCTGAAAAATCGTTAGGTCATACAGACAGGTAACCCTAAACTCTGTTCCTATGTTATCAACCGAGATTATAAGAAAATGACAGTCTATTTACTTGATGATTCTTTAGTTTTTCCAAATCCCAGTCACGCAGAGAAAACGGGTCTACTTGCTGTTGGTGGTGATTTGAGAGTTGAAAGACTATTATTGGCTTATAAGCATGGTATTTTCCCCTGGTACTCAGAAGATGATCCTATTATGTGGTTCTCACCTGATCCCAGGTTGATTATATTCTTTGAAAATTTGTATATATCGAGCAAGCTGAAAAAAATAATCAGATCAAATATTTTTGAGGTCCGTTTTGATACTTCATTCAAGGAAGTTGTAGCACAGTGTGCCAAATCTGACCGAAGCGGGCAGGACGGAACCTGGATTACTGATGACATGATTGAGGCTTATATCAACTTATATAATGAAGGATATGCCCATTCTGTTGAAACTTTTCATGAAGGAGAACTTGTCGGGGGGCTATACGGGGTTTCGTTAGGCGGTGTGTTCTTCGGGGAATCAATGTTTTTCAAGATGAGCAATGCCTCAAAAATTGCTCTATATTACTTAGTCGAAAAGCTTCGTCAGTGGAACTTTGATTTTATAGATTCTCAAGTTCCTAATGAACATATGAAAGCTTTGGGAGGCAAAGAAGTGGAAAGGGCAGTATTTCTTAATCTACTGGAAAGTTCTTTGGAAAAGCAAACCAAACTAGGCAACTGGGGGACTTGATTTAAAAAGCATCAGAAATAGCGGCAATATTTGAAAGCTGCTATCCCAAAAGTGCATGATATCTAACGAGCCTGACTATTATAAAAACTATACTAAAATAAATATTCTGACGCTACAATAAAAGTGTTTTCAATATTATTAGATAGCCGGAATTATCCAAATTGAAAAATAGCTATGTACTGGTATAATCACAGCTTCGTTTAATTTAATGATTGATGTTGCAATGTTTTTTGCCTTACTTGCCACATCCTGCAATATCCATTGAGATGATCAGAAATTAAGATAAAGGAGACTTAATTATGAGTGAATGGACAGTAACAAATCATGGACATCCTGATATAAAGCCTGATAAAGGCAAAAGGGCAATCTTTATTGGAAGGTATCAACCTTATCATCTTGGACACGTGAGTTTGGTAAAAGAGAAACTCGATAAAGGTGTTCCATGTTTAATTATGGTAAGAGATATTCCACCTGATGAAAAAAATCCCTTTACAACAGAGCAGACTGTTGACATGATTGCTAAATATCATGAGAGCAAAGGTGATGATGTTGTAGTAATGATAATTCCCGATATTGAGTCAGTGAACTGGGGCAGAGGCGTTGGTTATGAGATGAATGAATTCTCCCCTCCTGAAAATATTGGCTGGGTTTCCGCTACTAAGATCAGAGCATCAATTGGCGAAGGCAATGATGAGTGGAGAGAATTGGTAGACGAATCAATCCAGGAAGATGTTGTAAAATACTTGAAAGGCGAATAAACAGCTTTTTTGCCTTCTTTTTAATTCTCAAATCAGACATTAATAAGAGGCGGTCTTTTAGATCGTCTCTTATTCTTCTTATTTAAATTCTAGTTTTTATCTTTGTAATATTCTCTAAACTGTATTTAGTAGGTACAATCTATTTTCTTTTATTTAAATCCATAATCTTGAACCAGGTGTGTATAGAAAATGCCGAGACTGCTCGTTTTTCAACATGTTGCTCATGAAATTTTAGGAACTCTCGATCCTCTGCTAAGAGATGCTGGATTCAGGATTAAATATGTTAATTTTGAACGACATCCCGATGTAGAGCCAAGTTTAGAGGGTTATGATGGGTTGATAGTCTTAGGAGGTCCAATGAATGTCGATGAGGTTGATAAATATCCTAACCTAATCACAGAATTGAAGCTTATCAGAGAAGCTGTTACAAAAGAGTTGCCGATATTAGGCATATGTTTGGGTTCACAACTTCTGGCTAAGGCGCTTGGCGCTAAGGTCAAGAAGAATCCTGAAAAAGAAATTGGATGGTACGAAGTTTCTCCTACCAAAGAAGGAGAGGTGGACGGCTTAATGACAAATTTCATGAAGGAAGAAAAGATCTTTCAGTGGCATGGCGATACTTTTGATTTGCCGCATGGAGCTCAGCTCCTGGCATCTTCACCTCTTTGTAAGAATCAGGCATTTAGATACGGTGATAACATTTATGGATTTCAGTTTCATCTGGAAGTAGACAAGCCAATGATTGAACGGTGGCTTACTGTGCCGGAAAATAAGAAAGAGATAGAAGATTTAAACGGGAAAATAGACCCGGATCATATTAAGGGTGAAACTCCAGAGTATATTTCTCGTCTCAATGATTTAAGCAACTCAGTATTTGGCAATTTCATTGAGTTGTTTGGTTATAATAAAAAGAGACAAACTTTACCCTCCAGATAGGTGTAATTAATTTCTAAGTAGTACCATTCCCTTTCTTGTTATTAGTGCTCTGCCTTCCAAATTTGCGGTAATCCTCGGCAAATTCTCTTAGCTTCTTATCTACTAGATAGTTAACAGTACCTACCCTAAATTTGCCGGTGCTCCCTTTGCCGCCTGCTTCTTTACCCGTGAGCAATTCTACCGCCTGATCCACTGATTCAATTGGGTAAATATGGAATTTCTTATCTTTCACAGCTTGAACAACTTCTTTTTTTAGCATCAGATTTTTAACGTTTTGATGAGGGATGATGACCCCCTGTTCTCCGGTTAGTCCCTTAGCCTTGCATACCTCATAAAACCCTTCAACTTTCTCATTTACCCCGCCAATGGGCTGAATCTGTCCTTTTTGGTTGACAGAGCCTGTGATTGCAAAGCTCTGTTTAATTGGTATTGCGGATAAGCTAGATAAAAGAACTACTAATTCAGCGGTTGAAGCACTGTCCCCGTCAATAGTGTCGTAACTCTGCTCAAACCCGATACTTGCTGATAAACTTAGAGGTTTCTTCTGAGCGTATTTAGTACCTATGTAGCCGCTTAAGATTAAAACACCCTTGTCATGAATATTCCCGCTAAGCCTCGCTCTTCGGTCTATGTTTATTAAACCCTCAGTACCCATATAAGTTTCGCATGTAAGACGTGAGGGTTTACCAAAGGCGTAGTCTCCAATGTTATAAACTGCAAGCCCATTGATTTGTCCCACTACCAAGCCGGATGTATCTATAAGAATACTCCCCTTAGTAATCATCTCCTGAATCTTATCTTCGATCATATTAGACCTGTAAATCTTTTCATGAATCGCTTTTTCTACATGCTGCCGTTTTATAGATTTACTATTGTCATCTCCCTTGGCCCAGTAATCTGCCTCTTTAAGTATTTTAGTGATAGAGCCGAATTCAATGGATAATTTATTTTGATCTCCGGCAAGCCTAGATGAATACTCGATTACTCTCTCAACACCGCTTCTGTCGAATTGATTAAGCCCGTCTCTGTCGCATACCGATTTAAGGAAGCATGAATACTGTGAAAGAGTTATGTCATTTCTATCAACGATATAATCAAAATCGGCCTTTGCCTTAAATAGTTTCCTGAAATCTTCATCGTATGCATAGAGCATGCTATAAAGCTGTGAATTGCCCGCAATTATAACCTTAACGTTTAATTTCACAGGCTCAGGTTTGATTCCAACTGTGCTGGAGAATCCGTATAACTCGTAAACGTCTTCAATACGAAGTTCTTCGTTTTCAAGCGCTTTTTTTAGTGAATCCCACACGAATGGATATTTAAATAAATCTAGAGCGTCCAATACGAGATAACCGCCGCTTGCTTTTACCAGTGAACCCGAACGTATCATTGTGAAATCCGTTACTAGTGTTCCAAACTTGGCTTCTTTCTCTATGGTGCCAAATAGATTCGTATATGTAGGGTTAGTCTCAAATATTACAGGCGCTCCTTCGCTGTTTGAATTGTCCACAAAGACATTCACTTTGTATTCTGTGAATGACTGCTCTTGCTGGGGCATTCTCATTGGCATTTGCATGGGAAGTCCGGGTTGTGCGCCTTTTGCAGGAAGGAAGTTGTCTATATTTTCTAAGATATGCTTTTGAAGCTGATCAAAATAATCGATAACTTGAGTGTAAGTTTGATATTTTTCCCTTATGCTATCAATCAGGTCCCGTACTGAGAATAGTGCAACTTCCTTCTCTAGCTCTTTTACTTTTTCTCCAGCATCTCTATCAAGTTTACGAGCAATCTTTAAAACCTCGGCAACTTCAATATCTATTCTTTCTTTACTGGCTTTTAATTTGTTTCTTATTTCTTCATCCAAAGAGTTATAATTTTCCTGGGTTACGGGTTTCCCCTCCATAAGCGGGATTGTAATTATTCCGGTCGGCGAGAACTGCACCTGCATCTCAGTTTCGGCAGCTTTCTTTTGCAGCTCCTCAAAGAGATTGTTCTTTTCTCTCTGAAATTGATTCAGAGTGTTTTGTTTTTGCTCTTCAAACTCATTACTCTCAAAGGCTTTTGGAATATTAATCTTTAGCTCATGAAGGAAGTCTTCCATGTCGTTCTTTAATTCTTTACCCTTCCCCTTAGGAAGCTCAATTGCCTTCGGCTCCTTTGGTACCCGGAAGTTAAACACATAGCACCAGTCCGTGGGAGATGGCTTATCTTTGGCTATAGAAGATAGAATTGTCTCAATTGTTGTAGTCTTTCCTACCCCAGGAGGGCCTGAAAGGTATAGATTGTATCCCCTAAACTCCATTCCCAAGCCAAAGTTAACCGCATCTATTGCTCTGCCCTGTCCTATGTAGTCTGTGCATGGAGTTAAGTCTTCTGTAGTTTTAAATTTAAGCTGACGCAGATCACATGTTCTGTAAACCTGTGTGTATTTTAGTTCCTTGACTTTTCTCATTGGTTTTCTTTTCCTAGTGCTTTTAGTCTAGTTATTACAATATAACCATTTTGTATATTGCTATCAAAGAGAAAATCTCAATCGCTATTCTATCATTGTTCCTTATACTTATTAGTTATAGTTATTATGTAATATAATGCACTATGCAGAAAATGATTTAAAGGAGATATATATGAGAGCGACTGTTTACCATGGATTAAAGAGCGTAAGTGTTGATGAAGTACCTGACCCGGTAATTGAAAATCCTACAGATGTAATAGTAAAAGTTACAAAAGGGGCTATTTGTGGTTCTGATCTCCATATTTATAGAGGCCACTTTCCTTTAAATGACGGCGACACTGTGGGGCACGAATTTGTAGGGCGGATTGAGGAAGTTGGAAGTGCCGTAACCTCGCTTAAAAAAGGGGATAAAGTGATTGGACCATTTTGGGTGAGCTGTGGGGACTGTCATTACTGCAAAAAGGGTCTTCAAACCTCATGTCTGCACGGCGGATGTTTTGGATTTGGAGACTTGCTCGGAGGGTATCCAGGCTGTCAGGCGGAATACGTCAAGGTCTCACATGCGGACGGTACTTTGGTAAAGCCTCCTGAAAGTCTTTCAGATGACAGTCAAGATGAGAAAACTTTATTTCTGGGAGATAATATATGTACAGGCTATCACGGGGCTAAGAATGGAAATATACAGCCTGGTGATGTTGTAGTTATCTATGGAGACGGGACTGTAGGGTTGTTCGCTACCTATGCGGCCACACTCTTTGATCCAGCGCATGTAATAACAATCGGCCATCATGATTATAGGCTTGATATTGCAAAAAAATATGGAGCTACGACAGTTATTAATTCACATAATCAAGATCCGAAAGAAGTAATTGGAGAATTAAGCGGTGGACTTGGGGCTAATGTTGTAATTGAATGCGTAGGTAACACCGATTCCCTACAATCATCACTTGAGATGTCCCGCCCAGGTGGAACTATCTCTATAACCGGACTCTTTTGGGAACCATTTCCGCTTAATATGACAGACTTTTTCCTTAGAAACCTAAATTTAAAAGGCGGAGTAGCTCCTTCCAGATGCTATATTCCGGAGCTTATGCCTCATGTTGAAGATGGCAGGTTAGATCCTACTCATGTTATTTCTCACAGGCTGCCTTTGGATGAATGTCCTAGAGGCTATGAGCTTATGGATCAAAGAATAGACAATGCAATTAAGGTTGTTATCGAGCCTTAATTTAGACGATTGAATAGAAAATTTAGGGGCTTAGTAAAATGTTCCGATTGATCTCTGAGCCCCATTTTGGTTAGGACTTTTAATTAATAGCAATTAGTAAAACACTTTCTTGTTTTTCCTCTTATGTATTCCCTTTAAAATATTGTATTTTTGATTAACCTTATTGCTTCAATGAAGTTTCATCAATTCCATATTACATAATCAGGAGGGATTAGTTTGAAAGCTTTAGAATTTCTATTTGTTTTTATTGTTCTATTTTTCCTGGCGTGTGGCGCTCCTTCAGTAACAAATGTTACAAATAACGAAAAAGGCGTACTTTTCCCCGTTTCAGTTGATAACAGCTGGGGATTTATAGATAAACAAGGCGATTTGGTTATCCCGCTTAAATATGAAGGTGCAGTAGATTTTTCAGAGGACAGGGCGCTAATCAAGAAAGATGGTAAGTGGGGATATATAAATCAGTGGGATATATTGACAATAACTCCTGAATACATAGAAGCTCACAAGTTTTCTGATGGGCTTGCGCATGTGAAAGTGGACGGCGCCTATGGCTATATCAACGGTGTCGGCAAAATGGTTATTGAGCCTCAATATGAAAAGGCGAATCCCTTTTCCGAGGGTCTAGCAAGCGTTAAATATAATGGTCAATGGGGATACATTAACAAAGAGGGAGAAACTATTGTAGAGCCTCAATTTGAGAAAGCGTTCGCTTATTCTGATGGATTAGCCCTTATCCTGCAAGAGGGGAAGGGTGGGTATCTTAAAAAGAGCGGAAAGGTTTTTATAAAGCCTCAATTTGAATACGCGGAGGGTTACTCAGAAGGGGTAGCGTGTGTTTATAAAGACGGCAAGTATGTATACATAGACAAATTTGGAGAGGTTCAGCTTAAAACAGATTTTGAAACAGCAAGACACTTTAGCGAGGGCGCGGCAGCAGTATCCAGGGGGGGTAAGTTCGGATTTATTAATAGATCCGGCCTTCTAATTGTACAGCCTGAGTTTGACCAAGTGGGAGATTTCTCAGAAGGGCTTGCTACATTTAAAATCGGCAATAAATGGGGTTATGTTAATAAGAGAGGGGAGATAGTGATTGAGCCTCGATTTCAAAGTGCTATAAGTTTTTCAGGTGGGCTCGCAATTGTAGAGCTTGGTGGTGGAAAGTGGGGCTATATAGACAAAAAGGGTAACTTTATTTGGAAGTCGGGATAAAGAAATTCTTCCGAAACTTATTGTTTCTCTGTTAATAAGCTTTTGCTTGCACTGAGTGCATCATTAGCCACAGTTCCTTGAGCTTTAGAAGATTTCTTGCGACTAAATAGCCATCCTGTAGATAGTAATATTAAGGCTGTACCGACTATAGTAGAAGCGTTGAAAACATAATTCCAGATTAGTAAGTCATAGCCGGCTGCGAAACCAACCTTAACAAAGCCAGCGGATGCAACACTTGGCGCCTCGCCGATTGAGAATGCTTTTGTCATGGCGATCTGACCTATTGTTCCAAATATGCCCACTCCAAGAAGCATTAAGATGAGTGTTGTATTTTCAAAAACCGATAGATCAACTTCGCCACGGACTGAAAATATTGTAATCAATGTAATAATTGTCGCAGTACCTGAGAAGTGCGTGATAATAATTCTGAGGTCTAAATCCTTTAGTTTTCTCAAGCAAATCATAACCACTGCTCCACCGAACGCTGCATAAAGAGCCAGAAGTCCTGCAAAATTCTGCTCCAGAATTCTTGGATGTTCTACTAAAATTACTCCTATCATGCCAAATATTATTGAAAGCCATACCTTTTTACCGGCGGTCTCTCCTAGTATATATCCTGCTACGATCGCTACCCATATAGGTCTTGTCTCAGTTATTACAGCGACTTCTGATATCGGTAGTTTTGTTATAGCATAGAACGTTGCGAGCATAGCCGAGCTTCCAACAAGACTTCTAAGCCACAGTATCTTATTAGTAAGAACGAATGGATTGACCCCAGCCCTAAGTGCAAGAGCAAATGCTATAATAAAAGACATAAGCATTCTGAAAAATGCTATAAGCAGCCAGTCGCAATACTGACCAAGCTCATGAGTTAAAGCTCCCATTGTAGCGAATGCAAATCCGCCGAAAACCATCAAGAGTATGCCTTGGTTGTTCGAGGTTAGCTGAAATCGCGTAGCTATGCTTTTATCTATCATGAGCACTAGTTATTAATAGTTCTTTTTTCCTTCAGGTTTAAAACAAAATGCTTTTCAGAAACGTTTTAGAGAAGAAATATGCCGAGCTATTATATATAGTTTACCTTAAAAAAAGTAGACGTAGTTGGTAATAAGTTTAAGTACCAGTTATATGTCTTGGTCTGGAATATTCGAGACATCTTTTGTTCTTCTGGAGCACTTAGGTTTGAACTGTGGCATAAAATAGAAAGAAATTACAATTTCTCTATTTCAGAGATATCTTTTTGTAAATCTCGCAAGTCATAAATAACGTAATCAGGTTTGATCTCAGATTGCTTAAGCTCATCTTCTATATTCGGATCTGATAAGATAAGTATTGTTGATATACCGGCATTCTTGCCGCCCCTTATATCCGTATCAAGATGGTCGCCTATAATGACGATTTTGTCTTTGTCGTAATCATGGAAACTATCTGCAATGTCAAACATCATGTTTTCAGGTTTTCCCGCACTTACCGCTTTTTTGCCGGAAGCGGCCTCAATTGAAGCAAGCATCGCCCCCGTAGCGGGGATATGTCCTTCTATGGTTGGGTAAACCATGTCACGGTTAGTTGCAAAGAAGTGAGCGCCGTTTGCTATTGCTAAAGTGGCAATCTTCATCTCTTCATAATGGAACTCTGGATGTCCTCCAAAGATTACGAAATCAGCTTTCTTTGCTTCATCACCGCTTACAAAATTTAATCCCGTGAGTTCAATTTCTTTTTTGAGAGCCTCGCTCCCTATAACGTACGCTTTTTTATTTTTTAGGTCGCTGAAGCTATCTTTGATATGGCTAGCTAGTGCTGTGGCTGAAGTAATTATATTTAAAGATACTCCCTCAATACCTATTTTTTTAAGCTTCTGAGAGTACTCTGAAATGTTATGTCTGGGATTATTGGTTAAAAAGATGACAGTCTTATCATTGTTTAGTAAATATGTTATCGCTTCTACTGATCCTGGAACTGCAGAGTCGCCAATGTATACAACTCCATCTAAATCAATAAGAAAGCAATCAAATAAGTCTACTAGTTTCATTTTTCTTTTGTATAAGGGGATGTGTTTACAGATATGTTAGTGACTTAAAAGGTTGTTTTTTAGCAGCTTATCAACCCCAAATATGTTGTTTTAATTCTTCCTGTTTGTCATCTTCCATATCTCTATGAACCAGAGATATGACTTTGAATTGATCATCTTGCACAATTTCCACCTGAAGTAAGGTTAGAACTTCAATAGCGGCATCTCGGAATCCTCCATAGTATGCTTCTTCTTTACCCGAAGCTTTTACAGTTCTTGAGTCTAAGTGCAAAGCTATTGCCGCAAACTCAATTGGTATCTTTTCGTCGATTTCTAATTGATAATCTGATAACTCATCCTGCAATAAATGGTTCTTCCATGCATTAATTATTCTATCTATACTCTCTTCTTTCATTTTCTCTGCCTTGTTTGATGTTTCTTGTGATTTTAAGCTTTCACAACGGAGATAGTATACTTAATCGCTAGATTTTTCAAACGGAACCGGACTATATGCCTCTATTAGTCTCTATTATGAAGCAACTTGCTTGCAACAATAATATTATCTCTTCCTGCAGATTCCGCAATTTTAACTGCCTCATTCAAAGTTACTGTGTTTGATAGAGTAACAAGTTTTAAAAGCATAGGAAGGTTAACGCCTGATATTACTTCAACCTTGTTTTCTTCAAGAAAAGTGAGGCTGATATTAGATGGTGTGCCACCAAACATATCGGTAACAAGTAGAATTCCGTCTTTAGATTTAACTTTCTTTATAGCATTCTTAATATCTTGTTTGAATGATTCAAACTCCCGGTCAGGGTCTAGGCTCACGCCACAGATTTTTACGGAGGGTTCTGATGATAGGACAAAGTTTACGGCGGCTATAAGCTCTTTGGCTAATTGCCCGTGTGTTACCAAGACTATCCCAACCATTTATTTCTCCTTAGTTCTTAGATATGTCTCTATGTCTAGTTAATGGCGAAAGGTCTTTAAAATGCTCGGCCACTTTATCCGTTATTGCTACAGATCGGTGTTTCCCCCCTGTACAGCCTATAGCAATTGTTAGATAGGCTTTCCCTTCTTTTTCATAATTTGGTATCAGATAATCTAAGAATTCGGTCATCTTCTCTATAAATTCTATCGATTGTTCTTTCTCCATTATGTAATCTAAGACTTCTTTATCAGTCCCGTTTAAATTTTTTAAGCTTTCAACAAAATGAGGGTTTGGCAAGAACCTGACATCAAAGATCATATCCGCATCATTAGGTATGCCATGTTTAAAGCCAAAAGAAATTATGTTTAATAAAATATTCTGACTACCTTCCTTGTTGAACTTGTTTTTGATAATTTCACTTAATTGATGAACATTAAGCTCCGATGTGTCTATTGTATAATTAGAGAGTTCCTTGAGTTCTTCCAGCATTTTCCTTTCTTTGGATATTCCCTCTGAGATATTTCCATCATTTGAGAGGGGATGTTTCCTACGTGTTTCCTTGTATCTTTTTAGAAGTGTTGAATCAGATGATTCTAGAAATATCATGTCGACGGGGTAACCTTTTTCCTTGAATTCTCTTATAACACGAGGAGCGCTATCAAAAGAAACTCTTTCGCGTATATCTATTCCTAAAGCGACTTTGCTTATATCTTTCTCTGAATTTTTGCAAAGCTCTATAAATGTTGGTAGCAGGGTAGGAGGGATGTTGTCGACACAATAGTAGCCCATGTCTTCTAGTGCATTTACAGCCGTGCTCTTTCCTGAGCCTGATAGTCCGCTAATGATAACTATGCTGGTCATTTAACACCTCTAGATGAGTCGGCATTCTTTAGTTGTTCTGAAATTTTTTCTCTGTTCTTAGGGTTGGTTAGTTTGAATATCTGATTACGTGCTGCAAGCTCAATTATGGTTGCAGTATTTCTACCTGGTTTTACCGGCAATAACAGATAAGGCAATTCTACTCCCAATATATTGTATTTGTTTTCTTCAATTCCGAGTCTATCATACTCAACGTCAGAATCCCACTGTGTAAGTTCTATAATCATATCAATATTTATATTGTCTAATATATGTTGGTTTCCAAATAAGTCTTTTACGTTGATAATTCCAAGTCCTCTTATTTCCATCAAGTCTTTGATTTTGTCCGGCGCAGCGCCTAGTATCTCCCCAGTTTGCTCTACTTTGATTTCTACCACGTCATCTGCGATAAGTTTAGCGCCATTAGTTATTAACTCCAGGGCATTGTCACTCTTGCCTACGCCACTCTTGCCGATAATAAGAATTCCAAGACTCTTTATTTCAAGCAAAGTGCCGTGAATTGTAGTAACAAATTTATTTTGGTTCTGCAAGGTTTTGTTGTCCCTGAGTATTGGGTTTTAGATATTTCTTTTGACTAGATTCCATATAAAGATTAGTACTTCTCATCTTCTAATTTTATTGTCTGGAATATTGCTTGCTCAGAGTCGCAATTCATTAATCTCGACCTCAAATCCTGATTTCTAAATACTTTAGAAATTCGTGCTAATAGTTGAATGCGGATACCCGTAACATCTTCCGGTGTGATAAGTGTTATAAAAAAGTTTGTAGGTTTTTTGTCTAACGATTCAAAGACTATGCCTTCAAGACTTCTCCCGAACCCTAAAATAATCTCTGTAATACCGCTTATCTTTGCATGAGGTACGGCAACTCCGGAATCTAAAGCGGTGCTGCATAACTTTTCCCGGTCTAAAAGGGCCTCAGTTAGCCTTTCGTTATTAATATTTGGATGAACATTTGATATGTTATCGGCAAGTTCCTTAATAACATCCTGCTTAGTATTTGCCTTCAATGTGGGGAATATAGTTTCTACTTCCAGAAAGTCTGCGAGTTTCATATGCTTTTAAGGTTCAATTAAGATTTTATGACCTCTGCGGCTTATGTATATCACATTCATTAAACCACTCTCACTGTTTTTAAAAGCTACGAAGTTTGCATCTGATACTTTAAGCTGAAGAGAAGCTTCCTCTATTGACATCGGTTTAAAGGGTAATTTGTGAATTTCCATGTCGGACAGATACTCATTCTCAATTTCCAAGGACGGAATAGTTTCTATAACATCTTCTTTAGTTTTTGCCCCGGTTCTTCTTTTTTCTTTAGTTTTCTTTTCGGTCTGTTTTTTTAATTGTTTGACAATGGTGTCTACGGCATTGTCTATAGCCGAATACATGTCATTAGCCTCAACAGTGCTTATGGCTTTTATATTGCCGCAGCTTATAGAGATTTCCGCAGTATCTCTGAATTTCTCAGAAGATAAGATAACCCTTAACTCTGAAGGGTCTTTTTCAGCTTTTACATACCTCTGAATTCTACTCGTTTTCTTTAGAGCATAAGATTTTATCTTTTCCGAGTCTTTTGCATTTTTTAAATGCCTAGTTGTTACTATTACTTTCATTTCTTTTTTCCTTATATTGACGTGATCTTGTAGATGAAGATGGTATTTTAAGTATTTTTCTGTATTTTGCAACAGTTCTTCGTGCAACTATAATATTTCTTCTTTCAAATATCTTAGAAATATCCTCATCCGAATAGGGGCTTTCAGGCAATTCACTGGCTATAATATTTTTCATAAGTGACTTTACTTTTTCAAAAGAAACATCTTTCCCCTGAGATGTCTCAATCCTTCTGGAAAATAACGATTTAAGCTCAATTGTACCCTGAGGTGTTTGGATATATCTTCTACTTGTAATTCGGCTTACAGTGGATTCGTGAACCCCAACGGATTGTGCTATGTCTTTTAAAATAAGAGGCTTTATATATTCCCTGCCATGTTCAAAAAATTCACGTTGAATATCTACAATCTTCGTGATGATTTTTTTTACGGTTTCTTCCCTTTCGTCTAAGCACTTCATAATTCTGTGAGCGGCTTCAAGTTTTTCTTTGATAAATTGTTTTGCTTCCGGAGGTAGGGTTTTTTCTTTTTTTATAAGGTTCTTATAATAATTGCTTATTCGGACTTTAGGGAAATCACGATTTAACTGAATTTGCAGCTCGCCCCCTACATTGTAAACATAGAAATCGGGAACTATATATTTTTCAGAATCTCTTGCAAAGAACGGTCTTCCAGGTCTTGGTTCAAGGGATGATATAACTTCCATTGCTTCTTGCATTTCTTGGGATGGATCTTGAATTGCATCTACAATAACGCTCAGATCAATCTCATTTATCTCTTCAAAATGCTTGTCAATAATTTCTACTACGAGGCCGTCTTTAGGGTAACCCAAATCCAACGCTTGGATTGTTAAACACTCTTTTAAGTTTTGTGAGCATACTCCTGTCGGGTCAAATGATGACTGAATTTTGTGTAAAACAGCTTTCGCCGTTTTGATTATATATTTAGAACTCCTAGAGCCGTTTAGGGCATGGTCATTTATTTCTATGTCTTGATTTTCTGAATCCATATTTTCAGCATTTTCGATCTGATTCAGATAAATAAGCGCTATTTCTTCTATGTCAGTTTCAAGATATCCGTCTTCATTAGTATTCCCTATAATATCCGAGGCAATCTCTTTTTCTATATGTGTGAAGTCGGAATATGGAGCTGCCATCTCAGGTGATCAAGAAGAGACTCGGCAGAGCTAATTCTATTCTCCCAGGGGGATTCCTCTTCACTATCATCAATATATTCTCTTGATGAATAATGCGGTATATCGTTGCCCTGATTTCCTAATACCCGATCATCTCCAAAACTACTTAAATCAAACTCTTCACTAGAGCTGTCCTCAGTCTTTTCTTTAGTATTCTCAGACTCTTCTAAAGTCGGGTTTTCAATTAGCTGCTCTTCCAGATAATCCTTTAATTCAAGCGTGGTCATCTGAATTAACTTTAAGAATAGCTGGAGCTCCTGGGTTAAAACCAGGCGTTGTTGGAGTACTTGCCTTTGAGAAGTGTTTTGACTTAAATTTATACTCATAACGCTTTATTTATCCAAATTGTTTTCAGTTTCTCTAACCCCACTACATTATAATACAGGGCAGATCTTATACAAGATTCGTGCCACTTGAATAAGTGTAGCACAGTTTTGAAATTTATGTACGTAATAAGGCTAAATTATTGAGATTTTATAGAAATTCTATATAGATTCTGTATATATAAAACGCTTTTATATTTATATAGAGTTATATTGGCTGGGGGAAATATTAATTTATTTAGTCTTAATCTTTTAGTTTCAGAAACATTAATTTATTTTATTCAAAGATTGAGTTCTTCCGGTTTATTTAGAGTTGTTTGGTATTACCCATTTTCTCTCACCGGAGTGCTTGTTTTCATAAATTCTGATCTCATCTTCGTGTCCAAGTGAGTGTCCTATATCATCAAGTCCTTCAATTAAGCTTTTCTTTTTAAATGGATCTATATCAAAATTAATAGACCAGCCCTCATCATCAGAAATTGTTTGAGATTTCAAATCTACTGTAAGATCGTGACCTTTCTTTGAGTTCACAATACTAAAAAGTTCCTTCACCTTTTCTTCTGGTAATACGATTGGGAGTATAGCGTTCTTAAAGCAGTTGTTATAAAAAATGTCCGCAAAGGAAGGCGCTATAATAACCTGAAAACCAAATTCCCTTAGAGCCCAAGGCGCATGTTCTCTTGAGCTTCCGCTTCCGAAGTTGTGGCTTGTAAGCAATATCTTGGCATCTTGATGATGTTCATGGTTGAGTTCAAAATCAGGATTTGGCGTTCCGTCTTCATGATAACGCCAGTCAAAAAATAAGAATTCCCCAAACCCAGTTCTTTCAACCCTTTTTAAAAATTGTTTCGGGATTATTTGATCTGTATCTACGTTTATTCTGTCCAGTGGAGCTACTCTGCCATGTACTCTTTCTAATGGTTCCATTTTGTTTCCTCTTTAAAGTTCTTTGTCTAGATCCCAATTTCTAACATCTACGAAATGTCCTTCGATTGCTGCAGCTGCGGCCATGGCCGGACTAACTAGGTGTGTCCTCCCGCCTTTACCCTGGCGTCCTTCAAAGTTTCTGTTTGAGGTGCTTGCGCATCTTTCCCCAGGCTCAAGTATATCAGGGTTCATTCCAAGACACATGCTGCACCCAGATTCTCTCCATTCAAATCCCGCATCTTTAAATACTTTATCAAGCCCAAGTTTCTCAGCCTGCCATTTTATCATCTGCGACCCTGGCACAACCATTGCGCTTACTGTTGAAGCCACTTTTCTACCCTTTACCACTCTCGCGGCTTCAGTTAAATCCTGAATTCTTCCGTTGGTACATGAACCTATAAACACGCGGTCAATCTTAATATCCTCTATACGTGTTCCGGCGTTAAGGCCCATATAGTTAAGAGCGCTGATTGTAGCTTTTTTTGTATTTTCGTCTTCTATCTCATTAGGGTTAGGAATCTTCGCAGTTACATCTAGCACCATACCAGGATTTGTGCCCCAGCTGACTTGAGGAACAATTTTTGCTGCATCAAGAGTAAGTGATTTGTCAAAATGAGCTCCTTCATCTGTCTTGAGTTCTCTCCAATGCGCAAGCGCCGCTTCCCAGTCCTCGCCCTTTGGCGCAAATTTGCGGCCTTTTACATATTCAAAGGTCTTTTCATCAGGAGCTATCATTCCAGCCCTTGCACCTGCTTCAATTGACATGTTGCAAACTGTCATCCTTTCTTCCATTGTTAGAGCTTCAATTGCGGACCCTCTATATTCTACAACTGTTCCCGTAGCTCCAGCTGTTCCTATATGACCTATAATATTTAAGATTATGTCTTTAGCGGTTACACCGTAGCCTCGCTCACCCTCTACACGGATTTCAAACTCTTTGGGTTTGTTTTGCCTTAAACACTGTGTAGCAAGCACATGCTCTACTTCGCTTGTGCCTATACCAAAGGCTAATGATCCAAATGCACCGTGAGTCGAGGTATGACTGTCACCGCAAACTATTGTCATTCCGGGTTTAGTAAGTCCAAGCTCAGGTCCTATGATATGAACAATTCCCTGCAAATCACTGTTTACATGTAATCCAAAGAGTGGGACCCCGAATTCCTCACAATTTTCCTCTAAAACTTCGATCTGTCTTGCAGAAATAGGGTCTTCAATTGGTATTGATCTGTCTGTAGTAGGTACGTTGTGATCCATCGTTGCATAAGTTAGATCAGGTCTTCTTACTCTACGCCCAGTAAGGCGTAGACCCTCAAAAGCCTGAGGAGAAGTAACCTCATGTACTAAATGTAGATCAATGTATATAAGTGTGGGTTGACCTTCTTCTTCAAAGACCACATGTTCTGCCCATATTTTATCAAATAGTGTTCTAGCCGACATATCTTTATCCTTTTATATTGTGCTAAAAAGCTAATTATGCACAACAAATAATCATTTTTTAGATTTACAGGCCCTATACAACTGCTGTAAGAAAAATATATACGAAATCACAAATATCAAGAGATTTTAGATGTTAAATGCTTTTCTGCCGGGATATATAGCTTCATCTCCTAGTTCTTCTTCTATTCTTAAAAGCTGATTGTATTTAGAGACTCTGTCACTTCTAGAAGCTGATCCTGTTTTGATTTGCCCGGAGTTTGTAGCAACAGCAATGTCTGCGATTGTGTAGTCCTCTGTCTCACCGGAACGGTGAGATATTATATATGTATACCCCGCATTCTGAGCCATTCTAATCGTTTCTAGTGTTTCGGTTAATGAGCCTATTTGGTTAACCTTGACCAAAATAGAGTTTGCTGAGTTTTCTTTAATTCCTCTGGCAAGCCTTTTGGTATTTGTTACAAAGAGATCATCCCCGACAATCTGCACCTTATCTCCTAGCTCCTTAGTCATCATCTGCCAGCCTTTCCAGTCATCTTCCGCAAGTGGGTCTTCAATAGAAATAATCGGATACTGACTTACCCATTTACTGTAAACGTCAATCAGTTTATCCCTGTCAATCTTTTTGCCTTCTATTGTGTATTTGCCATTTTGATAAAATTCGCTGGATGCCGCATCTATAGCAAGTGAAATTTCACCACCAATTTTGTATCCTGCTTTTGTGATCGCTTCGAGTATGCATTCTATTGCTTCTTCATTGGATTTTAGATTAGGGGCAAATCCGCCTTCATCACCAACCGATGTCGCGTAGCCTTTTTTCCCAAGAATCGATTTTAGATTGTGAAATACTTCAAAACCAGCTCTGATAGCTTCTGAGAACTTGGTAAATCCCGCAGGTACTATCATAAATTCTTGAAAGTCCAGATTGTTATCTGCATGAGCTCCGCCATTAATAATATTCATTAACGGTACAGGAAGCGTATTGGCTGAAATCCCTCCAAGATAAGCATACAGAGGTATATATAACGAATTGGCTGCCGCTTTGGCGACGGCAAGTGAAACTCCTAAGATTGCATTTGCGCCTAATTTAGATTTATTAGATGTCCCGTCTAATTTGAGCATCAACTGATCAATATCATATTGGGCTGTTACATCCGCACCAATTAACTTGGGAGCAATAACGTCCTTAATATTCTTAAGGGCCTTTTGGACTCCTTTGCCCAGGTATCTTTTCTTAACATTATCTCTTAGTTCTATAGCCTCATGTTCACCAGTGGAAGCTCCTGAGGGCACAGCTGCTCTTCCGAACGATCCATCCTCACAGATTATATCAACTTCTACAGTAGG
>SPCL01000070.1 GCA_004525335.1 Thermodesulfobacteriales bacterium | reverse complement strand
CAGAGATTTGCTAAATAAGATCAGAGTATGGAATACTTACTACAACAATCTAGAGCATTGCGGTTTAAGTGGTAAGACCCCGAACGAGTTTCTGGCTGATTACAAATTAATTAAACCGCCAAATGTCCTTGCCTAAAACAAGTTTAAGTTGGAATTAATAATGAATCTATAGCTTATGGGCAATTCTGGTGAACTCATATATACTGTTTGTTAGTCCTAAAAACTTTATGAAAGTTCTAATTTACACGTTAGAATACAGAGTATCTGAAATTGGTAGCCCCTACGGGATTCGAACCCGTGTTTTAGCCTTGAGAGGGCTACGTCCTAGGCCAGGCTAGACGAAGGGGCCATCTAAACTAGGAAAGATTACACTTTATCACAAGAATAGACAAAATCAACGGTGGCAAATGCCACATTTTGTACAATCTGGCAATTAGTGATTGGATGCGCCTTCTTTGTAAGGTAAAACTCTCTCTATGAAAATTAACCTTATAAAGAAAACAATCCTGAATAATAAGCTTTTAATACTGCTTTTTGTAATACTAATATCATGTGATAGTGTCGGAGATTCTGGCAATGGCGATATGCAGAATATAGAACCGGATAATCCAACAATGCAGCCGGCTCCTACCGTCTCTCCCACATTGCAACCTCCCGGAGCTCCTCCGACTACTCAGCCAACTCAAGCTCCACCAGTTGCAACCCCACAGCCAACTGCTGCACCTACCATTCCCCCCAATCCAACTCAATTACCAGATCAGCCGCTGAACGAGTTTCAATCGCTATTGCTAAGTCTTGTAAACGGCGCTAGGGCAGAGGCCAGAAACTGCGGCAGCGAATTTTTCCCCGCAGCTCCACCTGTAAATTGGGATATTAGAATAGAGGACGCCGCATTAGCTCACTCTTTAGACATGGCTCAGAACCAAAACTTCAACCATACTGGCACAGACGGCTCTGATGCTGGGGACAGGCTCCTCATGCAGGGCTACAACTGGAGCACCTGGGGTGAGAATATTCTCGTCGGACTAGATGACGCTACAGACGCCGTAGATGCATGGATAGGCTCTTCGGGTTACTGCAGTATTATCATGAGTCCGTCTTTGAAAGAAGTGGGAGCGGGAGTAGCTCAGGGAATTTTTCAAGGTAATAGTGCCTCATATTGGACACTCGTCTTTGCTACTGAAAGTTAACTTTCTTGCTAAAGGCCCCGCGCTTTGCTATTCTCATTGCAAACGTTATGGCAGATAACAAAGAACTTGGAATAATAACAAGCGGCTCTTTAGTAGAAGGGCTTCAAATGAGGCTCAACTCTGAGAGGAGTATTGAAGAAGTTAAAGCCGGAAAGTTTGTTGTCATTTCAGGACAGTCTCATCAGTTTTTTTCTCTTATCACGGATGTTAGTCTGGATTCTTCCTCTCCCAATATGTTGATAAACCCGCCTTCTAAAGACGAACATCTCTTAAGGCAGGTACTTGCCGGAACAAATACTTTTGGAACGGTTGAGCTCAAGCCCATGCTGATGCTCGCACATAACGACCAAGAACTTAGACCCGTCAAAACCATTCCACCCCATTTCTCCTCTGTTTCAGACGCGACACAAGCCGATGTTAGCACTGTTTTCGGTAAAGAGGATAAACATGGAAAGTTCTTTAATATCGGATGCCCTCTGGATATGGATATACCTGTATGTATTAATCTTGACCGTTTTGTAGAGAGGAGTAACGGCATTTTCGGTAAAAGCGGAACGGGTAAAACATTTCTAACGCGTGTGATGCTTGCGGGAGTTATAAAGTACGGCAAAGCGGTGAATCTGATTTTTGATATGCATAACGAGTATGGATGGGAGACAAGGAGTGAAGATAGTAACATCAGTGTAAAGGGTCTTAAACAACTTTTCCCTGAGCGAGTTGCAGTGTTCTCTCTTGACCCCGATTCCACTCGCCGCCGCGGCGCAAAGCCGGATGTAGAAGCATTTATTTCTCTAGACCAGATAGATATCGAGGACATAGCGCTGCTTCAGGATGAGCTCCAATTAAATACCACAGCCGTTGAGTCAGCATTCGCCATTTACCGGGAGCATGGTAACAAATGGCTTAGTGAGCTTCTTTCCTGGAAGGAAGAAGATTTGACTGATATATCCAGAAAGCTTGGAGCGCATCTTCAATCAATACTGGCTCTTAGGAGAAAACTAAACAGGTTAAAGTCGCTTTCATTTGTAGTGGATGATAACACCCAGAGTGAGGGCACTATTCAGAAGATGATAGATTACTTAGGACGTGGAATAAACATCGTTCTTGAGTTCGGTAAAAGTAACAGCTCGCTTGCCTACCTTCTTGTCGCTAACATCATTTCAAGACGGATCCACGATTTCTACATTGATAAAACAGAGAGTTATTCTGCTACGGGTCATTCCTCTGATAAACCCAGACAGTTAATGATAACAATTGAAGAGGCCCATAAATTTCTAAATGCCCGTTCAGCTAAACAAACAATTTTCGGAACCATCGCCAGAGAGTTGAGAAAATATTACGTAACCATGCTAATTGTCGATCAACGTCCTTCAGGTATAGATGATGAGGTGATCTCTCAGGTAGGCACCAGGATCACGGCACTTTTAAACGATGAAAAGGATATTCAATCAGTCCTTACTGGAGTAAGCAGTACTTCAGGTCTAAGGTCTGTTCTGGCAAGTTTAGACACCAAGCAGCAAGCGCTCATATTAGGGCACGCAGTTCCGATGCCTGTTGTGGTTAAGACCAGAAACTACGATGAGCAGTTTTATAAAGATATTTCTTCTGTCCCCCAAGAAGGTAAGGCAGATGAATACGCAGATGAATTATACGGTTAGTTCTTAATTTTCAATTGCTCCTTAAAGCGTTTAAAGTTAGCTACATAATGCTCGGCCGAATGTTTAAGCTCTTCTATCTCTTCCTGTGTAACTTCTCTTACAATTTTTCCCGGTGAACCCAAAACCATTGAGTTGTCAGGTATTTCCTTGCCTTGAGTAATTAAACAATTAGCACCGATAATGCAGTTTTTTCCAATCTTGGCATGATTTAATATCACAGCGTTAATTCCTATTAAGCTGTTGTCGCCAATTGTGCAGCCGTGGAGCATTGCTTGATGTCCAACGGTGACGCCCTTACCAATGTTAAGGGGTATCCCCTCGTCAGTATGAATAACCACCCCGTCTTGTATATTAGTTCCCTCACCTATTGTAATAGGATCGTTGTCACCTCTAATCACCACATTAAACCATATACTCACGTTGTCATGTATTATTACAGAGCCGATAACAGTAGCATTGTCAGCTATAAAATAATCCTGCCCAACAATCTGAACTGTTTTTTCTGACAGTGAGTAGATCAAGATTCTCTCCTTGGTGTTTCGTATGTTATGAGACTATTTTACACTTTTTTATTAGAATATTTAGATTAATCTGTGCCAGCCCTTTATGCCGGAGGCCAGGAATACTTTAAATGTTGGGCTTGTGTTTAAGTATTCATAGATTTCATATGCTTCTTCTTGAGATCTAAATACCGCATATACAGCAGAACCACTTCCCGTCATAAGAGCCGATTTTAAGCCCAATGACGTAAGTATTTGTTTGTAAGATTTTATTTCAGGGTGCAGTGACATGGCTGCTTTCTCCAAATCATTTTGCAGCGGCGGGTCGAAATTTCTATTTGAAAATTGTTTGATGTCTTTTTCCATAGATTCATTTTTACTTCTATTTGTACTATTTAACTCGTCCCACTTTTTATAAACCAGCTCTGTAGAAGTATGAATATTAGGACACAAAATAACATAGTGGAAAGTCGGAAAATCTTTGAGCCCAGTTATTTTCTCTCCGACGCCTTCCATAATGGCTGTTTGAGAGCGAATGAAGAAAGGCACATCCGCGCCTATTTTAGGAGCTATTGTTAATAGCTCACGCTCAGCAAGAGCTTTTGTAATCCTATTTAGAGCAACAAGGACAGCTGCCGCATTGCTGCTCCCACCTCCAAGACCGGCACCTAAGGGTATCTGTTTCTTTATGAATATCTTTATTTTTAGCTTGAGGCCACTTTCCTCAAGGAATAATTCTGCAGCCCGGCACGCCAAATTTTCCTTCCCTAAAGGAATAGTGATGCCGCTTGAATCAAGCTCAATACCTTCACCCTCTTGAACCTCAATACTCACCTCATCAAATAGGTCAATTGGCTGCAGAATAGAGCGTATTTCATGATATCTGTCAGCTCTGACACCCAATATCTCAAGAGTTAAATTGATCTTTGCAGGGGATAGTAATGTTACAGAACTCATAAACTTGTATTATGACTGATATTGTTTATAAAGTTTATAGTATTTTCTGCTTATTTTTTGCAATATTTTGCGATTTAAATTAGGGCAATATTGCAATAATTAAGGCATTTTACCTCAACTCAGGCTAACAATTAAGTAATTTTCTTAAAATTAGCCCATTTTCTCTTGACATTTAAAGTAAAATACTTTATTTTGTATACATAACTAAAGAGCAATACTTAAAAATCATCCTTCATCCTCCTTTGAGAGAACGGGAACACTTCTTGAGCAAGAAGTGTTCCCGTTTTTCGTTTCATAGAAGATCTTAGTTTAAGTAGAGAGCTTACTATTTGAAAGTATGTCTCACTTTCGAGTAAAGTAATAACAATCCTTAAGTCCACTACACATCTTAATAAATGGGGGGAAAGTTTGTTTAACAATAGTAAACGCTTCCTAGTCTATTTAGGCTTATTGCTGATCATACTAACTCTATCGAGTTGTATCTTCTTTAGAATGCTTGAGGTTAGAGACCAACTTAATGATATTGAGACCAATTTTGATCTTAATGATGAGCGGGGCCTTACCTTAGTTTTTAAGAATCCGGCACTTTTATCTGATGATGTGATATGGCTTATGAAGGGGAGCCCGGTTTCTGTTAAGCCTGAAGAAGATGGCCAGCTTTGGAGATATGTATTCCAGAAACAGCATACTACATCTCAGACAGAAGGGGATAAATACGACATACCGATATTAATGGTAATGGAAGACGACAAACTTACTGAAGTTACCTTTCCCGAGCGTTTTTTAAAAAACCTTTCAATCCCACTTTTAAAGCAGATGCTAGCCTCCATGGGCAACGCGGATATAAGCAAACTAAGTAAGAGTGCAAGCTCTACATACACGAGCGAAGATCCAACGAAAATTCCAACCTCAGATAACGTTGTAGAGACATTGGGTGTGCCATATGAGATTGAAGATCTAGGTGAGAATTCTAAATTCGAATATTTGTACTATCTTGAAGACGCACAAGGCAACGCCAACAAAGATAATTTAAATTTCGAACTGTGGTTCATAGCCGGTAAGGATGACAAAGTACTAAAAAAAGTAGGCGGAAAAATCAGAGGTATAAAACTATCTCTGGACTTTGATACTCCTCAAAAATGACAATTAATTGTTTTCTTTTAACCTCAGACCTTTTGGAACAAGTATGCGCTCTGATAAATCAAAGAGTCCTTGTACTAATAGAGCCATCACTGCAGCTGGTATTGCGCCTTCTAAGATAAGCCCTACATTGTCGAGCCTGATCCCGGTTAAAATGGGCTGCCCGTAACCCCCAGCTCCTATAAGCGCTCCAAGTGTAGCAGTACCAACATTGATAACAGCGGATGTTTTTATGCCGGAGAGGATGGACCTTGATGCTATCGGGATTTCGATCAGCCTTAACATGGCAAAGGGCGTTAATCCCAGAGCCTCCGCTGATTCTTGAATATCTCGTGATATGTCTTTAAGCCCGGTGTATGTGCCTCTTACTATAGGAAGCAGGCTATAAAGGAACAGCGCCACGATAGCAGGTACGGCGCCTATGCCAAAAAACGGGATCATGAAAACTAGAAGAGCCAAAGAAGGAAGGGTCTGAATAACTCCCACAATTCCTAAAACCAAGTGCCCGACCTTTTGATTTTTATATGCGAGAATTCCAAGGGGTATTGATACGATAATGGCTGCGCTAAGAGATATAACAACCAAAAAAAGATGTTGGAGGGTGTTGCGATACAATCTGCTGAGAAAAGTTTCTTTTACCGGATTGGTATTAATTAGGAGTGTTTCTTTTAGATAATTTGATGCAATAACGCTGTCGCTTAAACCATCAATCTTTGAAGCGGCATTCATCTCCACCATTTTTTGCTCAGGTATGCTTTGCTCTAGTTTCAGAATAGTTCCTAAAGCTTGAGGATTTTTCTTCTCCAGATCTTTGCGGTACAGGAGAACGGCAAAATAATCTTCAAAATGTTTCTTATCATCCTTAAGGACTTTCAAATTGTAGTAAGATATATCAGCGTCGGTTGAATAGAGGTCTATCGCGTCTATATGACCGCTCTCAAGTCCCCGGTACGCCAGATCGTGGTCGAGCCCGGTTACATTTTGTTGCGGAAGGTTATATGCGCTTTTTAGACTCGGCCATCCGTCCCCACGGTTCATAAACTCATTGCCAAATCCAAATTTTAACTCCGGGTAATTTTTTAAATCAGAGATTGTCTTTATTCCAAGCTTGGCGGCGTTCTCTCTTTTCATACCAATTGCATATGTATTGTTAAACCCAAGTGGCTGGCTTATTGCTATACCGTATTGCGCTAGTTCTTCCGGAAGATTACTTTGATCTGTAATGTTTTTATTGGAAAGTATTTCCTGTGTAATAGTTCCAGTGTATTCAGGATAGATATCAATATCCCCGTTTAGTAGTCCATTCCATAAAACCCTTGTTCCACCCAGATCTTTTCTATATTCAACCTCAGCTCCCTCACTAGCGGCAAGCTGTGAAATAATTTCACCTAGAATTACCGACTCAGTGAATTTTTTTGACCCAACCTTAATTTCTTTCTCCGAGTCATCCGAGAAAGTGCATGATACACATATAATGATAAGGAAAATTAGAGGAATCTTAAGGAGATTCAAGTTATATATCTCCTATTATTTCAAGATGGTTTCTCTGTGCATTGATAAATGTTGTTACAAAAGGATTGGAGGGGGTTTTAATCAAGTCGGAGATATTTCCTTCTTGAATTATTTGACCATCTTTTATAAGGACAATTTTGTCCCCAAAAAATGCCGCCTCTCCCATATCGTGAGTTACCATTACTACAGTTTTCCCAAGAGTGCTAAATATCTCTTTTAGATCTTGCTGTAGCTCGCTTCTAATTAATGGGTCTAGGGCACCAAGAGGCTCGTCCAAAAGCAGGATGTTGGGATCTAACATTAGAGCCCTCATCAAACTAAGACGCTGTCTTTGACCCCCTGAGATTTGTATGGGGTAGCGGTTAAGCGCATCCTTCGGAAACTTTGTTAGTTCGCATAGCTCATCGATACGTTCTTCAATACGATCCTTATCCCAACCCAGGTAGCGCGCCATAAGAAAAACATTCCCCTCTGCGCTAAGATTGGGAAAGAGCCCGCCTTCTTGTATTACATAGCCCATCTTTTGCCTAAGAGAGACTAAATTTGCGGTACTTAATGCTTCCCCTTCAATATTTACTTTCCCAGTGTCGGGAGAGATTAATCCTATAATAGTTCTTAGTATTGTTGATTTTCCACAACCGCTTGGGCCAATTAAAACAGTAGTTTCAGCAGTTTCAATGGTTAAATCAAATGATCTGACAGCGTGGTTTTCCCCGTAGCTCTTGGAAATGTTAATAAGATTTATCATGGCAATTCTATCAAGCCTAGAACGATAGGACTTCTTGGTACTTCTTTGATAACAATAACCGTTGTTTGCAGAACTCTATTTTATTTAGATATAAAGTTTTTTCTTTCTTGGTTTCCGAGAATTCGTGAGATTTAGAGAGACTATCTATAGCTTGATTATATTGATTTTGTTTTATATAAAGCTCTGCCAAGTTTGCATTTAAAACCTTACTTCCCTCTAAATTGTTCTTTGGGTCTATTTTGAGTAAAGCCTCTATTCCGGCTTTTGGCCCTTTAAATTGTGAAATAATATGTGCTCGTTCCAAAGCAATTTCAAAGGAATCATTAATCTCTAAGTATTGATCATAAAGTGAGAGGATTTGCATCCAGTCGGTAGACTGATAATCTTTTGCAAGCGCATGACATGCGCAGATGCCTGCTCTGAGGTGATACTCGCTGACTTTATTCCCGCCTGCAGATTTACTTAAATAATCCAGACCATCCTTTGTAAGCCCCTTATCCCAAAGTAAGCGGTTTTGGTTTTTTAAATCCGGCATTTTTGCTACGTTATTGATTATTGCTCTAAGTCTTGCAGTCTTAAGAAGCATGTAGGCAATTAAAGCATACGTTTGTGGTTTATCACTACCAGGTTTTAAGCTGAGTTCTTTGACGGACTCTATTACGAGTCTGTATTCGTCCCGCTCCTCGTAACGGCTTCCCGTATAAGCTGCCTTATAACACTCATTGAATTTCTCATATCTTGATCTAAGAATTTCTGACAAGCCAGGCTTCTTACAATTCATTTTTATAGATGTATGCTTAATTTTATTACCTTTACTCGTTTGTCTTGGGGTATTTATAAAAGATTAGTATAACAGAAGAACTATATCCAGTAAGGTTGATGTTTACTACCAGCTCTCGGTTCCCCCCTCGCCCTTGAACGGACCTACAATATCATTTGTGATCCAGCCACCATAGAAATTACCCGCTTGCGATTGAGCGATTTCCCCCTCTACAAAACATGCATCCATATTATGAGGATATATGGCAACATAATTTCTAATAGATTCAAATGACGGGGTAGGGTAGGGATAGTACCAGGCTGCGTCATGCACAGTTTTATCATGGACTTTAATTGAGTAGTAAGAAGCTGCTCCTTTCCACTCGCAAAGTGAGCGTCTTTCGCTTTTTAGGAAGTACTTCATTTCTATGTCTTGAGGCGGTATGTAATAGACAGGAGGGCTTGAGGTTTCAAGTACTCTTTTTACATCTGTACTGTCAGCAATCAAGATATCGTTGAAAAAAACTTCAATATGTTTGTCTGTATCTTCTACTCTTGGGGGTCGTGGATAATCCCATACTGATTCCTGGTTTGGGCCTGGTTCGATTCTCTTTATATTCATATCAATTTATTTGACTGTGAAATATAGGATGCCGAATTTGCTATCTTCATCCGTCCACACTTTCTCTAAATTGTATGATTCGGAGATAAGGTTTTTAAAATCATCTATACTGTATTTGTAGGAATATTCAGTCAAAATAGTTTCTTCTTTTCTAAATGTAACAATGTCTCCATTTACTTGTACGTCCTGATTTGACAAGCTCTCAAGATGCATTTCAATTCTTCCTTCTTTACTATTGTAAAAAGCGCAATGTTTCCACTCCTCAATATTAAAGTCGGTATCAAGCTCGCTGTTTAATCGTACTAGGACATTAAGATTAAATTCAGCCGTAATTCCCTTATTATCGTTATATGCGTCTTCCAGGATTTTTTTGTCTTTCTTTAAGTCAAGCCCTATTAATAGCCCCGTTCTTTTTCCCAAGCGGTGTCCGATGCTGTTTAAAAATTGAGAGGCATAGTCAGGCTCGAAATTGCCGATTGTCGAGCCCGGGTAGTAGACCACTTTCTTGGAATATATAAAGTCAAACTTAGGGAGGCTAAACGGCTGTGTATAGTCAGCGGATACGGGCAATATTTTCAGATTTGGGTAATCGTGAGCAAGAATATTCACCGAACTAATTAAGTGTTCTTCCGATATATCAATTGGTGCATAACCCGCAGGACTTTGTAACCCTGAAAGTAAAAGCCTAGTTTTCTTGCTGCTTCCACTTCCAAGCTCTATTAATAAACTGTTGTTTCCAAGTATTGAGCAAATATCCTCAATATTCTCGATCATTATAGAGGTTTCAGTTCTTGTGAGATAGTATTCGTCGAGATCACATATCTCATCAAAGAGCGAAGAGCCTTTTTTGTCGTAAAAAAGTTTACTCGGAAGTTCTTTTTGAGGTTTATTTAAACCCTCCAGGATTTCTTCTAGAAGATTTTCTATCTCAGGCTCAAATTTCTTTAGTCTTTTCAGGTTGCTATGCATAATTAAATTGTATGATTAAATTTATTTACTGTCTTTAGCTAATCTAATTCCCATAAACTGCCACCGGGCATTTGTAGGAAAGAAGTTTCTGTATGTTTTGCGGATATGCGATTTTGATGTTGCGCAGGATCCGCCTCTTAGTACCATTTGGTTACACATAAATTTGCCGTTGTATTCCCCAAGCGCGCCAGGAATTGTTTT
>SPCL01000147.1 GCA_004525335.1 Thermodesulfobacteriales bacterium | reverse complement strand
TGTCTATACTTGTTGCAACAAGAACCGATTGTTCAACATCCTCTGGTTTAAAAGAACGCCAAACGCCGGAATTCCTAAACTCTATTCTATGCTTCTGCATTCCCTCAGCTATTGAGGATATTTCCGCTGCAAAGTCATTATTCAAATTAAATTGACTTGATACTTCATCGAAGGCAGCCGATATCCTTTTGTAAAAAGGCTCCATATTAGCTAAATATAAAGGAAAGAGCTCGCTATCAGTGTTGTAATAAATAGTTCTTTTTAATGTTTCTAAATCCACATACACTTTCTCTATTGACTCTATTATTTGAATAAATTGTTCAGCGTGGAGATCATCTTCACTAATTATATATTCTGCATCGTGCAGTAAAGCCGTGTTCGTCGGCAGAGTTGCGGCTAACGGGAGAACCAGTTCCCCTATTTTTTCTTCTTCCTTAATATCGATGATAAGAAGCTTAAACAAAATTTGACCTGATATAGCTACTGCTTTTGAGATCTTTTGTTTCAGTAGGCTAAGCGGGTTATTTGGCCATAACAAGATATGAACTATTGCAGCAATAAAGGCTGCAGACAATAATGCCATACATCTTGTAAATGCAGTATCAAGATCTACCTGAGGACCGGTATTGAATAACATGCTATATGGAATAACAAGACCTGCCTGGAGCCCTGCAAAAGATATATCCTTACTACTGCTCGCGAAATACGCAGCAATAAAAGTACCTAGACTGTATAGAGACAAAAAAATCAGGAAATGCTGAATTTGAGAAACTAATATCAAACTGAAAAGGCCAACCATTAATCCCGAGAATATACCCAAAATTCCATATCTGCTTTTCATGTATTCTTGACCCAAATTAGGAATTACTCCAAATAATATGGCATAAAATGCCACTTGACCGCCTCCGGGTAGACCGACAACAAACTCGCCGAATATCAACAGCATGAAAATTATTACAGTCTTTATTCCTACTATTGATGTCTCTTTATTAATACTAAAAAAAGATATTGCCTTGGTTTTTTCCGCTTTATTAATATGAGTAACCCGATTTTCCATCATTTTCTGGTACTCATTTCCGTGAAAAATATTTATAGCTTCTACAATTCTAGTTATCTTGTGAGATATGTCATCAAGCACAGGCAGCATTGCTCCAAAGGCAAGCAAATCTTCATAATACTCGTCTTCCATCCCCTTTAATTCATGCCTGTTCCTATATAGCTCATGGAGTGAAGAGATTGAGTCCTGAAGCTCTTTATCCTCAATATTTACAATATTTTTAGTTCCTATCGATTGAGATAAGGTTGCAAAACTTTTAGAAAACAAATTGAAGATTTGATTTACATCTTGTTTTACTTGGTCATCTTTTAGAAAAGAGTGCTCTTTTAAAACAAACTCTTCCAGCACTTCGGTTTTGATAAATATTCCCCGGCTGAAAGTAACAATTTTCAGATAAATGTCTATTGGAAAATCGGGGCTGCGCTCTTCACTTTGCATTCTTTTTATATAGGTCGTAAGGTTGCTGAATGTATTTAACGAAGTAGATATACTTTTGTGGTTTTTTCTATCGGCAATGTTTTCCTGACTATAACTACTAAAGAGTTCCGAGAAATCTTCATAGATAGTTTTTAAGGTGAGTTGAAAAGAGCCTCGGGTCTTGTGGGGCCACACGAGTCCGTCTATAACCCAGCAGACAACAACCGCAATGAAGAGCTGCAACACATAGCTCTCAACAGTGCTCGTAGCATTTGAAACCGAGATGTATATTGCTGCGTAAACTGCTATAGTTGCAGCTATTCCACTCAAAAGGGTGGGCAGAAAGTACCTATACACAAAAGTCATGCACAAAAAGAGCCAGACTCCCGTCAAAAGTATATACAGGACTTTAGATTCAACGAATAAATATGTAATAGTTATTGTAACGGCACAGCTAGTTATTACTCCCAATAGAGATTGAGCGCCTACTTTGAAAGTATCCCCGTGAGCTATTATTAATATCAAGAACACAAAAAGAGTTGAAAGATATCCAAGATCAAAATGAAAAATATTGTTTATTAAAATGCATATTATCCCGGCGAGGGTTAACTTTAGAGAGGTCTCTACTCTAAAAGCATTAAAGTGTTCTTTCAATGTGAGATTTTTCATATATCTAATAACTAAAGCTTTTAAATTCAGCTAAACAATTTCTAAGATAGACAGATTGACATATACTCCAATAAAATGCCATAATTCAATAATAACATAGTTCTTAAGTGGAGGATTAAATGTTTTTTCCCGGCACAATGCTTGGCGGCGCATTACTTCTCTGGTTTATACTCACCGGGCTCTCCCTGATAGTTTTAATATATGATCTTCAAACAAACACCCCTGCCCAGTGGGTAATGAAGCTTGCGTGGATTTTAATTGTGCTCTATACAGGGCCAATCGGCCTCTTCATCTTTTTTCTATCCTGCAGGCAGCCCATTTCAGGCACTCACAATCAGTTTATAGAGGCTCACTGGAAACAGTCGGTCGGCTCCATGATGCACTGTGTCGCTGGAGACGCAACTGGAATTATATTTGCCGCAATTGTCACATTTCATCTGGGACTGCCAAACGGGCTTGACCTTATAATCGAATATATAACAGCATTTGTAATGGGTCTGTTGATTTTCCAAGCCCTATTTATGAAGTCCTCGATGGGTGGCAGTTATATAGGGGCAATTAAGAAAACTCTTTTCTCTGAAACTGTTTCAATGAACATGGTAATGGTTGGAATGATTCCAGTTATGGCAATTTTAAGAGGAGTTATACCGGGAGGAGATAACCCAACTGGGCCGATATTCTGGGGGATATCTTCTGTGGCTACTATGGCTGGAATAATAACAGCGTATCCTATCAACTCGTGGCTTGTGGGAAGTGGACTCAAGCACGGTATGATGTCCGCAGTAACCGATGCCACAAAACCTATGGATATGTCCAAACATAAAGCGCCAACTGTCTCTCTATCAACAAAACTTGGAGTTGTGGTGTTAACCATAGCCTGCCTGGTAATAGCCGTCTGGATTACTTCATTCTTTGTCGAGCTAAAGTTATAGTCATTAGCAAATGAAAACATTCGCGACCGAATTGGGTATTGAAATTGAAGAACTAGACATGCTGCTCTGGAGCATGAAAACGGGGCATATTCCTAAATGACATTAGTACTATTAATTGTCGGATTCGGATTTCTTATTATAGGAGCAGAAGCACTTGTCAGAGGAGCTGTGAGATTTGCAAATCAGATAGGGATCTCGCCTCTTGGAATAGGTCTAACCGTGGTGGCTTTTGGAACAAGCTCGCCCGAACTGGTAGTCAGCATACTAGCCAGCATAAATAACAATTCTGATATTTCGCTCGGAAACGTAATAGGAAGCAACATTTTCAACGTGCTGCTTATCCTAGGGGCATCTGCTTTAATAACTCCCCTTGTAGTATCCCGGCAGCTTATCAAATTAGACGTCCCAATAATGATAGGGTGCTCGTTCGCAGTTCTGATAATAGGCCTGGATGGGAACATAAGCATTATAGACGGTTTACTGTTGTTAGCCGGATTAATTGTCTATATGATAATTCTCATATATAAAAGTAAGGAAGATAAAAAAAATGCATCTGACGAATTCGCAGCTGAATACGGATCAGCGAGCAATAGAATATCTATTCTAGTGAACTTAAAACACTTGGCATTTATTATCTTAGGGCTTGTGCTCTTAGTTATTGGATCCCGATGGGTAGTAAATGGCGCTCAATTAATAGCTCACTATCTCGGCATAAGCGACCTCATTATTGGACTCACAGTGGTCGCGGCAGGAACATCACTACCAGAAGTTGCTACATCTGTTGTTGCAAGCATACGCGGTGAACGGGATATAGCAGTCGGTAACGTTGTGGGGAGCAACATTTTCAATATTCTCGGAGTTCTCGGTCTGGCAGCGATCTTTGCACCCGGGGGGATAACAGTTTCTCCTTCGATTCTACGTTTAGACCTACCCATTATGATTGCTGTAGCCGGAGCATGTCTCCCGATTTTCTTTACGGGCAATTTGATAGCAAGATGGGAAGGAGCGCTTTTTCTGGGCTATTATGTAGCATACATAATCTACCTTGTTTTCACGGCAACGACCAACAATTATTTGCCAATCTATACTTATACAATGCTGTTCTTTGTAATACCTATTACCTCCGTTACGTTAGCGGTAATATCACTTCGCCTCGTTTATAGTGAGCATATCCGAAATAAGAAGTAACACACACCGCCTTCTCCGATAGCAATCCTAGTTTCACAATAAAGTTCATAGTTTCTATTCTGCAAGATTTTTATCGAGCATTATTTCTCATTGAGCATTACAGCTTTAATTCAATAAAGACCTCCGCGTATTCTTCATTTGTTACCCCGTGCCTCTCATCAAATACAGATCTATACTTATTAAGTCCAAGAATTCCTTCAGTATAATTCTTGTATTCAAGCTGGCTTCTATGAGCTTCTATTGCCATAACTTTTAAATCTACAAACTCGGTAATATCTTCAATTCTGTCGTAACTACTAAAGGGAGTCCATACTTCATAACACCAGACCTTCTCTGGAGTGTATTCATTTTGTTCGGAAAGCAACTTCAATTCTTCCAGAACAAGGGTGGCAACTATTTGATGTGTCGGATGTTTGTCAATTTCAGGATGAGGAATATAAATTTCCCCGGGTTTAAATCGCAATATCGTCTCTTTAAAATCATTTTTGAAGTGCTGTTTATTTTTTTCAGTCTTAACGTCTTCTATAGGCAATGGTATCAATGTTTGGATACCAAGCACTGAAACTGCCTCCCTAACCTCCTGCCTTCTTACTTCAGCTAATTCATCCCCTGTTAGCTCATCAACCGTTGTGCTCCCTCTACCGTCTGTAGCTACAAGCGATACAACACTCACACCTTGATCAATCAATTTTGCAACTGTGCCACCCATTGCAATTTCAAGATCATCAGGGTGGGGGGAAACCACTAAAATAGTTTTACTCATATCATTTTGTTCCTTGACAAATTTAGACTATTAATCAGTATTACTTTAACTGAAAAAGGAG
>SPCL01000194.1 GCA_004525335.1 Thermodesulfobacteriales bacterium | reverse complement strand
AGTCGGAAAAGCAAAAAAGCCTGTTCTCCTTAAAAGAGGAATGTCTACAACAATAAAAGAGTTCTTAATGTGCGCTGAGTACATACTTGCTGAAGGTAACGAAGATGTAATGCTCTGCGAAAGAGGAATTAGAACTTTTGAGACAGCGACTAGAAACACCTTTGATTTAAACGCAATTCCGGTACTCAAAGAAAGAACACACCTTCCTATAATTGCCGATCCTAGTCACGGCACAGGATACTGGCAGTACGTAACGCCTATGACGCTTGCGTCAATTGCAGCCGGTGCGGATGGAATTATTATTGAAGTTCATAATAACCCTGAAGTAGCTGTTAGTGATGGTGGACAATCGCTAAAACCTAAAAAGTTCGCTGAACTTATGGAGAGAGCAGCTTTAGTAGCTAAAGCTGTTGGAAGAGACCTTTAAGATTTTTTAAGAACCCTTCTGCCTTTTACTTCTATTTGACCACTGGATACTAACTCAAGAGCTTTAGGATAAATCTGATGCTCTACTTTATGAATTTTCTGAAGCAGGGTTTCCTCTGTATCGCTGTCTTCAATCTCAACTACTGATTGTAAAATTATAGGCCCGGTATCAACTCCCTCATCTACAAAGTGAACTGTGACACCGGTATATTTAACACCGTATTCAAGCGCTTGTCTTGCAGAATTAATTCCAGGGAAGCAAGGCAAGAGAGCGGGATGGATATTAACAATCTTACCTTTATATGCTCTCACAAAAACCGGAGATAAAATTCTCATATAACCCGCGAGAATAATCAGATCTAACTTATATGGCTCCAGTACTTTAATAACTTCGCTGTCGTAGTCCTCTCTACTCTCATAGCCTTTATGATCTATGACTTCGACAGGAATGTTATGCGTTTTAGCACGCTCTAGTGCATAGGCATCCGATTTGTTGCTGAACACTACAGCTATTTCAATAGTCTGAATCTGAGCATCAATTATTGCCTGAAGATTTGTTCCGCTTCCCGATGCAAATACTGCAACCCGCATTTTGTTCACTTACAGAACCTCTTATGAAGTATTTTGAGAGAACAGAATATTACATAACGTATAATACAAAACAACTTTACTGAATTTGAATTTTTTTTATAAGGAAGGTTCATTAAGAAGGAATAAAAAAAATGAACCAGGCAGCTACCTACTTTCCCACTCCCGTACAGGAGCAGTATCATCGGCCTTGAAGAGCTTAACTTCTGGGTTCGGTATGGGACCAGGTGTGACCTCTTCAGTATAGCCACCCAGATTCGAGATTAAATTTACATTAGTATAAAAGGTTGTCAAGACTTTATTTGAATTTTTTGTATAAAAATGATTTAATTCCTCTCAATGGAAGAAATCATCCGAAACTTTATTAATTCCCTCGATAGAAGACCGACTACAAAGGAAACATACCGTAAAGCATTATTGGAATATTCCAAGTGGCTTGGTGACACATCTCCAATAGGACTAACCCATAATGACATACAGCGTTATAAAGATTACATAACCTCAAAGGGTTTATCCACTAGTTCTATTTCCGCTTACTTAACTGCAGTAAGAAGGCTATACGACTATTTAGAGGGTTTGGGGAAGATTGCTGCAAACCCGGCTAAAAATGTTAAAGGCGGATCAAGACCCCAAAGACATTCAACTATAGCAATAACACGTCAGGATGTTGAAAATCTTTTTGAATCAATTGACTCCTCCTCGCCTCTAGGAATTAGGGATTGTGCTATTTTAAACCTTATGGTCAGATGTGGACTGAGTGAAATAGAGATAGTAAGAGCAAATGTGGGAGATATAAAAACCAAAGGCAATCAAAAAGTTATATATGTTCAAGGCAAAAACAAAGATAAAAAGGACGAGTATGCAATAGTACCACCTACTGTGATGGAAGAACTTGAATTGTATTTGGATCAAAGGGGAGAGTCAGACGAGAGTGAGCCACTTTTTTGGGGTGTTGGGAATAGAGCTATAAGAGGCAGAATATCTACTAGAGCTATTAGGGCTCGCGTTAGCCACTATTTTGAGAAGCTTGGATTAAAGGGTAAAGGTATAACCCCATACAGTCTAAGGCATACAGCGGCAATGCTGGCGATTGAATCAGGAGCGACAGTGTCGGAAGTGATGCAGATGCTGAGGGTAAAAACTGTTAGCACGGCTCTTGTATATTTTGAAGAAGCGGAAGAACTCAAGAAAAGTAAAAATAGCAAATTTAGGACTTGATACGAGTCAAGCGAAAATCAAACCGTAAACATTTAGTCGCTAAGTTTTTTCAACATAGCTTTTAATTGGATAAACCCTTGCAGCGCGTTTTAATTTCTTAATAGCTTTTACTTCAATTTGTCTAATTCTCTCACGTGTTACCTGGAATTGATGGCCAACTTCTTCTAGTGTGTGCTCTTTTTCTTCATCTATGCCAAACCTTAATCTAACTATAATTTCCTCTCTGGTATTTAAAACTGAAGATAGGGCATTATTAATAATTTCTTTAAGCTCGTTCATTTCAAGAATGTTTACAGGAGAGCTCATACTTGGATCCTCTATCAAATCTACTAGCTTGCTATCTTCCTCATCACCTATAGGGGTCTCTAAGGAAATAGGGTCTTTAGATATTTTCAAGACTCTAGCCACCTTTTCAGTAGACATCCCAACTCTGATCGCTATCTCGTCAGGTGTCGGTTCACGTCCAAATTCCTGCACCAAATGTCTGGATGTTCTGATAATGCGATTAATAGTTTCAGTCATATGAACCGGGATTCTTATAATTCGGGACTGATCGGCTAGTGACCGGGTTATAGCTTGTCTTATCCACCAGGTAGCATATGTTGAAAATTTATAACCCCTGTTGTATTCAAACTTTTCTACCGCTCTCATAAGCCCAACGTTACCCTCTTGAATTAGGTCAAGAAACGGAAGACCTCTGTTAATGTAGCGTCTAGCTATACTTACCACTAGGCGGAGATTAGATTCAATTAGCTTCTTTCTAGCAACTGAAGTTGTATTTTCTCCAAATTCTATCCTACCAACACACTTTTTAAGCCTTTGTGTATTATCCTCAGCTTCATTTAGCAATTCTTGGATTTCTTCCGAATACTCTTTTTTAGATTCGGCACTCAACTTTGAGGCTTTCTTTTGGGAACTGTCCAATTCACTCTTTATCTTTTCAAGTCTTTTTATATATCCCCTGGCCACAGAAAGAATCCTTTCCATCTGGATCCCGTTTAAGTTTATCTCTTCTAAATATGAAACCATCAAATCATTGTTTTTCTTAAATACTTCTAAGAGGGCTGTTTGTCTCTTTTTTGGAGCTGTATTTATTTCTTCGGCTAACTGTTCATTATTCTTAAAGAGCTTTGTAACTTCTTGTATTAAATTCCCGATTCCTACATGTGCTTCTTCGGCTGGATTATCTGCTTCATCTAAAGAATTAGTTACATCTCTTAACTCTAAATCACCTTTCTGAAGCTCCTCCCCTATTCCGCATACCTCGCTTAACATCAATGAAGAACTAAGGATTGTTTTTGCTATAATTCTTTTCCCAGTCTCAATTTTTTTAGCAATTCGTATTTCTTCTTCTCTTGAGAGGAGCGCATGATTCGCTATCTCGTGAAGATAGAATCTAATCAAATCATACTCATT
>SPCL01000095.1 GCA_004525335.1 Thermodesulfobacteriales bacterium | reverse complement strand
TGTTGTGATTAAGCACATCAGGTCCTGCCTCGAGTATCTGATTAAGCGCCTGGGAATCACCTTTAAAGTCTGGTATTAAAACTTCGATCTTAACTTCCGGGTTATATTCTCTGACAGTCTTGATAGTTTCTGCAAAAATACATGCGCTATCAAAGTTTTTATCGTCACGATTAACGGAAGTGATTACAACGTGAGTTATATTGGCGTTATTCTCGGTTAGGCTATGTACTGCCTGAGCTACTCTCTTGGGCTCTTCCCAATCAAGCTCGCCGCCATTCCCAGTCTTCACATGACAAAATCCGCAGCTTCTTGTGCAAGTGTCGCCGAGTATCATAAATGTAAGAGTTCCTGCGCTCCAGCATTCCCCAATATTAGGGCAGCGCGCTTCCTGGCAAACTGTATGAAGGCCGAGTTCTTTTGTCAGGTTTTTAAGGTGGATGTAATTCTTGCCGGAAGGAAGCTTTGCTTTAATCCAGCTTGGTTTTCCATTATTACGCATATTTATATTATAATCTCAGCCCCGATTATTGGGACTAAAATATTCCCTACTTTATCTCCTTTTTATTAGCCTATGATCTTAATCATTAAGACGGCGGAGAAAAAGGACTTGAGTCGGAACTAGAAGAACTTGAGCTCTCCAGTGCAGGGGCTTCGATAAGAGTTTGAGGATTCTGCAATAACTCATTTACTTTGGCTTCAAGCTCTTTTATTTTTCTACTTTTTTGTCTCGAATCAGAGCTAGATGATATAGCCTGAAGAGCGCCGAAAATGAGCGCAACAACGACACCTAATACAAAAGCAGACAGTATGAGCACTATGTTCTTAGTAATATAAGGACCAACCATGTATAGGTTTAAATCCATCTGAAGCTGAAAAGAATGTGTGAATACTTCAAGGTTCTGTGTGTAGATAATTGCGAAAAATACTATAATCAAAACTATTATTATTAATCTTATGAATCTCATTGCTCACCTCTCAATTGTTTTTTATTTGCTCACTAAGAGTTTTATATGTGTCGTGTAAGTACTCAGGCATTATCTTTACATCTCCAATCAACGGCATAAAATTGGTGTCCCCGTTCCATCTAGGAACTATATGGAAATGTAAATGATCATCAATACCCGCGCCACCTGCTTTGCCCAAATTCATTCCTATATTAAAGCCGTCTGGTTTCATTATACTTAAAATTTCAATACATTTCGTTGTTAAATTCATTAGCTCAAGTCTTTCGTTATCGTCAAGTTCAGACATATTGCTTGTATGTTTGTAAGGAACAGCCATAAGGTGTCCGTTTGAATAAGGATAACGATTCATAATTATGAAACTGTATTTGCCTTTAAATAGAATAAGGTTTTCTTTGTCATTTCCTTCACAGGGTTTATCACAAAAAATACATCCCTTATCTTTTTCCCCGGTTATGTATTCAATTCTCCAAGGAGCCCAAAGCGTTTTCATATTCAATTAATTATATCGACAAGATAGAAAAGTCCAAAACGTGATTTTATCGGGACACTTGTCAGAATATTCGTATCAATTTTTGAGTTTAGTAAATCAAACAGCTTGGATTTCTTTTTTGGGAAAGTTATTACTTCCGGATCGCCCTCTATTCCCCCTAAGTTTCCTGCGGCTGCTATAGCATCGTTGATTGTTCCAAGCTCATCTATTAATTTGAGATTTAGAGCCTGCTCGCCTGTATATATTTTCCCATCTGCAACACTATCTATCTGCTTAGTGTCGAGACCTCTTGAGGTAGCTACCACCGTTTTGAATTGAGCATAAACGTTATCAATGAGCTGTTGAATATATTGTTTATCCGCTTCACTCATCTCTCTAAATGCGGAGCCGACGTCTTTATATTTACCGCTCTTGATTACCTCAACATCTATCTTCGCCCAGTTTAGTAGTTTTTCATAGCTGGCAAACTGAGCAATGACGCCAATACTGCCTGTAATTGCTCCGGGGTTGGCATAGATCTTTTCAGCAGAACATGCAATGTAGTAACCTCCGGAAGCTCCAACACCACCTATACTTGCTATAATGGGCATTTTTTTGCCCAGTTCTTTGAGCTCACTATATATTTCTTGTGAGGGGCCCACAGCGCCACCAGGGGAATCTATTCTTACTACGAGCGCTTTAACTTTGTCGTCTTTGGTTATAGTTTCTATGCTGTCAAGATAAATTTGCGAATCAATAATTACATCTTCGACTCTTAGTACCGCAACTTTATCTCCCGAAGAAAAGCTGTGTTCACCAGATAACAGCAGCCCGCTTCCGATTCCTGCAAGAAATATAAAAACAAACAGAAAGAGTATGACTATTGCAAGGAATAATCCCCTCACTTCTTGGCTCCCTCATCAGTGCTAATTGTTTTGAGTTTTTCACCAAGAAGATCACCAAGTGTAGCACTCGGCTCTGCCTGAGAAGAATTGAAGTTGGAGACTCTCTCTTTTTCAAGTTTCTGAGTAAGTCTCTTTACGCTTAAATTCAATTGTCTGTTTCTTCTATCAAAACCAACTACCTGAGCAGTAATTTCATCACCCGGGTCGATTTTCTTGACCGCGTCAGTGTCATCTTTATCCTGGCCAAGCTCATTTGCTCTAATATATCCTTCGATATTGTCATCGAGCTCTATAACAACCCCTCTGTCCTTAACTTCTTTAACTTTACCAGTAACAGCGGATTGTCCTTGTTTGTATTTCTTTTGTGCGTTTTCCCAAGGATCACCGCTCAGCTGTTTTACACCGAGGCCGACCCTTTCGTTTTTTTCATCGACGTTTAAAACTACAACATCTATTTCATCGCCTTTTTTATAAGTTTCTTCAGGGTTAACTTTCCCTGCCCAAGAAATATTGTCTGGTCTTACAAGTCCCACAATATTATCTGCAACTTCTACAAAAATACCTCTATCAGTAACATTTCGGATTGTTCCTTTTAATACTGATTTCGGAGGATTTTCCTTTTTAAAGAGCTGCCAAGGGCTAGGCTCAATTTGTTTTAGGCTTAGTGAAATCCGCCTATTCCCCTGATTAACATCAATAACTATTACATCAACCATATTTCCGGACTCAACCACTTCTTTAGGGTGTCTAAAACTCTTTGTCCAAGTTATCTCTGAGACATGAACAAGGCCTTCTATTCCAGGTTCAAGCTGAACGAAAACTCCGAAATCCATCAAAGAAGCTACTTTACCTTTAACTTGATTCCCCGGCTGATATTTTTGGCTTACCGAATCCCAGGGGTCTGGAGTTAATGCCTTAAGACTTAGGGTTACTTTTTGCTCACCCTGTATGCTCAATATTTTTGTGTTTATTTCTTGCTCTGCTGAGATAACATCGCTCGGGTGGTTAATCCTACCCCAAGAAAGCTCACTTATTGGAATAAATCCTTCCAATCCTCCCAAGTCGACAAATGCTCCTTGGTTAATAATATTTACAACCTTTCCTTGAATTTCCATACCCTCTTCAAGTTTGGACAGGGTCTCCTTTTTCAAAGTCTCTCTTTGTTCTTCTAAGAATGCTCTTCTTGAGATTACGATATCACTATTAGTAAACTTGATTATTCTTACTTCAAGCTTTTCGCCTATAAATTTATCAAGGTCTGATTGTGGCCGGATATCTAACTGCGAAGCCGGTAGAAAAGCTCTGATTTCTGACTTCTCACCAATATCAGCTATAAAACCACCTTTTACCTTTTGAAGAATTCTTGCTTCTATTAACTCTCCACTATCGAATTTTTCTTGTATTGCTTTATTTTCTTGAAGTATCCCAGCTTTTCTTCTTGATAGCCTGGGTAGTCCGTGGTCATATCTTTCCAAAATAACTTCTACTTCGTCGCCAATCTTTACTTCAAGCTCTCCACTTTTTCCCAAGAATTCTTCCGTAGGTGCAACGCCTTCAGTTTTTGAGCCAAAATCAATAAATACGTCGTCCTTGTCCAGGTGGACCACTACCCCTGTCAACAATTTCCCCTGTTCGGGCGCATTCATACTTTCATCAATTAGTTCTGCAAAATTTTTCTCTTCTACCATAGTCCTGCCTTCTATTATTTTGATGTGATCAAATTTACCGGTCGATTTCCATTGTTAGAATTAGAATTAGCTGGTGTAGGTTTTATTTACTCACCTTAACTTCTGTAATAATTCTGTTTGTAACTTCGTCGGCATTAAGATTTGTAGTATCTATTATTACTGCATTCGGGGCCGGATGCAAGGGAGATTCTAGACGCCCTTTGTCCTGTTTATCCCTTAATTCTATCTCTTTTGTCATATTGTCTAGGTCAATATTAATGTTATTTTCCATTAATTGCTTTCTTCTCCTGAGGGCTCTTTCTTCAAGTGTAGCATCTAAATAAAACTTAAATGTTGCTTCTGGAAATACATAAGTTCCCATATCCCTTCCCTCAACTACAATATTACCGTTTAATCCAATTTCCCTCTGTAATTCAACAAGTTTTTTTCTAACTAATCTCTTGGTTGCCACATCGGAGGAGATACGCGAGATCTCGGGCGATCTAATTTTATCGGTAATATCTTCATTATTCAGTGTAATCACAAGCACATTATCCTGGTTATTCACTATTCCAATTTCAGTATTGTTTAATAAAGATAAAAGCTCTGTGTCGTTATCTATGTTTATAGGATTTCTTTTTACTTGAAGCGCAACGGCTCTATACATAGCTCCTGTGTCTAAATAAGCGAGCGCCAGTTCTTTAGCAACTGATTTAGCTACTGTGCCTTTTCCGACCCCTGAGGGGCCGTCAATTGTTATTATTAGACCTTGGTTCATTTTGTTTCTAGACTTACTACAATAGGATAATTTATTTATTGGCGGAGTTCATCTATTACTTCAAAAAAGCCTGGATAAGATACAGAAACGCAGTCGGCATCAATTATCTCTGTCTCTCCTTTTGCTCGAAGGGCGGCAATTGCGATCGACATTGCTATTCTATGGTCTCCCCAGCTTGAGCATGTAGCCCCCGTCAGTGCTTGAGTTCCAATGATTGACATGCCGTCTTCAAATTCTTCTACTTCGGCCCCTAATTTGCCAAGCTCAGTAGCCATAGCATGAATCCTGTCAGTCTCTTTTACTCTAAGCTCCTTAGCATCTTTTATTAAAGTTTCTCCCTCTGCAAAGGATGCTGCAACTGCAACCAACGGCAGTTCATCAATTGCTTTTGGTATTACATCTCCACTGATCTCTGTAGCATGCAAATTGCTTGAGCGAGTGAGTATGTCTCCGATCGGCTCTCCATTCACATCCCTTTCATTTATGATCTCAATGTCTCCACCCATATTTTTTAAAATATCGATTATTCCAGTTCTTAGCGGATTAATTCCCACGTTTTTTATAAGAACTTCAGAGCCGGGGGTGATAAGAGCTGCAACTATAAAGAAAGCTGCGGAGGATATATCGGATGGCACTATAATTTCTCCAGGGTTAATTTTGGAAACCTTATTAATTTTTATGCTATGACCCTTTTTCTTTATAGGAACACCGAGATAAGCGAGCATCCGTTCGGTATGGTCTCTTGAGGGCTCTGGTTCAATAACTTCTGTTTCGCCTTCAGCGTAGAGTCCGGCAATAAGTATTGCCGATTTTACCTGAGCGCTAGCTACCGGTAGCTCATAACTAATGCCTTTGAGATTACTTCCAATGATTGTGAGAGGAAGTTTATTGCCTTCTTCGTTGCCGTTAATTTTAGCGCCCATTTGTGCAAGTGGGCTGACAACCCTTTTCATTGGCCTGGCTTGGAGATATTTATCCCCTGTAAGGGTTGTTGTAAATTGTTGCGGGCTTAATAAGCCGATTAAAAGCCTTGTCGTTGTGCCTGAGTTGCCGCAATCTATAATTTGATCTGGTTCTTTAAGACCATGGAGACCATTTCCTTTAACTAAGACCTGGGTTCCATTAATTTCAATTGAAGCGCCAAGCGCCCGCATTGCATTTGCGGTAGTTAGGGTATCATCGGATATTAAAAAATCCCTCACTAAAGTAGTCCCAGTTGCAAGTGAACCCAGCATGAGGGATCTATGGGATATAGACTTATCCCCAGGTGGAGTAATTTCTCCTTTGAGCGCTTTGGAACTTCCTATTATTATTCTATTAGACATATCTTCAAATTTGATAATATACTTTTGTGGATATTCTGCCTGATATTTATCGTAGGTAAAATCATATTGGTTATAATCTAGTGAGAAATTATGATGATTGAATTCAATAAACCTAAAATAATTCTCTACTGTTTCGTTTTATCCTTTGCTCTAATCTCGTTTTTCTTTTTAGCAGAAATGAGTGTTGCTGAGCTATGCGGCAAATGGGGAGAAGGACAAAAAATAGGTGTGCTGGATCATAATCTAATCAATGAAGCAAGTGGTCTTCAGGCATCCAGAAACTATACTGGCAGGCTCTATCATATAAACGATTCAGGCGGAGGAAATTTTTTCTATATCTCTGATATCAAAGGTGATAAAACACAAAAAATCAGAGTAGAGGGTGAATCTTCTAAAAAATTAGATTTTGAAGATATTAGTGTGGGAAAATGTTTTGATAAAACATGTTTATTCATCGGTGACATCGGTGACAATAGGGTCACAAAAGATTATGTGGAGATTGTAATAGTTCCGGAATTAGAGCAATACGGGACTTTTGTAAAACCTCTTAAGAGAATAAAGGTTAAGTATCCCGATGGTCCGCATAATGCCGAAGGTATGGCAGTACATCCTAACGGCGACATATATATAATAACAAAAGAAGAAAACCTCAAAGATTTAGAGGCGTATCCTGCAAAAATATATAAGTTATCTGCTCAAAAATGGCAAGATGAAGCAAATAAATTAAAAATGTTGGATTATATAGGGGAAATAGATTTACGACTGCTAAACCCTTCAGGCACTGCCTACGGCCAGGTTGTTTCAGCATTTGATATTGCCCCTGACGGTAAAAGTTTTATCATTTTAACATACGAGAACGCTATTGAATTTAATATAGATTTTTCCAAGCAACATATAAAACCGACAAGCCAGTTAAAAGAAGGGCAGGATTATAATGTAATCGAACTTAGATCCTTACCACAGCAGGAAAGTATTACATATTTACCAAGTGGTCAGAGTTTTTTGTATAACACGGAGTTCCACTGGTTTGAGGCTCCTATTATAAAAGTAGATTGTCTGGATTAGCTCCATTCTACTTCATTAGAAAAGCTAAAATTATAGGGGTTGTGATAATTGATAATATAGTTCCAGCCAAAATTATAGATGCCACAGTTTTGGAATCCTGATTATACTTTTCCGCAAGTACAAAGTTGAAAACTGCGGGCGGCATAGCGGATTGTAAAATCACAACTTGAGCTACGATTCCCTCTAGTTTAAATAGCCAAACTACAAGCACTCCAGCCATTACGCCAACTAATACCCGCATACTGCCGAATAAAAAAGACCTTCCTACATGATTAAATCTTACTTCCGATAGTTTATACCCCAGGGCAAATATCATAGTGGGTATGCTTGCTTCTCCTAGCAGGTCCACGGCTCTGAATAAAGAAGTCGGCATTTGAACTTCAGTTACGCTAAGCAGAACGCCTGCTACTGCTGAATAGATTAGGGGAAGTTTAAATATTTCAAGCGGACTTTTCTCATAGTTTAGTATCGAAATACCGACTGTGTAGTGCAGAACTGTAGTAGAAACCATATAGAGTATTCCAATATTGAATCCTGTTTCACCAAATGCGAATAGAATTAGCGGCAAGCCCATATTTCCAGTGTTTGCAAATAGTACTGGTGATAAATAAACCTTAATAGGCAAACCCATTTTTTTTATTGTCAGGTATCCCACAATTGATGTGACACCTACAATAATGCATACAGAAGCAAATACTGTTC
>SPCL01000217.1 GCA_004525335.1 Thermodesulfobacteriales bacterium | reverse complement strand
TCAGAGATTTGCTAAATAAGATCAGAGTATGGAATACTTACTACAACAATCTAGAGCATTGCGGTTTAAGCGGTAAAACTCCGAACGAGTTTCTGGCTGATTACAAGTTAATTAAACCGCCAAATGTCCTTGCCTAAAACAGCTCTACTATTCATACATTGGATATGGAGACCTAAGACCTTTTTTATATCTGTCTTTGGATTCCCGAATGGTAACAAGAGTTTCTTCTATTCCTCGCCAGCCATCGACCTCGACATCTTTTTCCTCAAGCTTCTTGTATATCGAGAAAAAATGCTCTATTTCTTTTAATAAATGCGGGGGGACCTCGCTTAATTCCTGGATATGGTTCCACAGTGGATCCGCTACAGGAACGCATAGTATTTTTTCATCCGGCCCCTTCTCGTCGCTCATAATAAACATTCCCAAAGGTTTGGATTTTATTATGCACCCTGGGAATGTCGGCTCCCAGAGAAGCACAAGAGCATCAAGCGCATCACCGTCAAGCGCAAGGCTATCCTCTACAAATCCGTAGTCACATGGGTAATGCACAGAGGAAAAAAGCATTCTGTCCAATTTGATCCTTCTTCTTATCTTGTCGTATTCATATTTGTTTCTTGAGCCCTTTGGCACCTCTACCATTACGCTTACTGTATTTGTATCGCTGTCACCTTTAACCATTTGTACTCCCCCTATGAATTTATAAATCTAGAAATAGTCCCTTAGCTTCTTTTGAAGTTAGCTTGGATACGGAGGTTGCCTTATCACTGAATGTAGATAAAGTCCCCCATGATTCTCTTTCAGAACAATTATATTGCTCAAGTTTTATCAACACACCAATAAAATATACAACCTTAAAACCATTTCTTTTTCTTGAAGTAATACACTAAACCCAGAGCAACAATAACCATGACTAATATGACTATCGGATAGCCCCATGACTCATGAAGCTCAGGCATGTTATCAAAATTCATTCCGTAAACACCGACTATAAAAGTAAGAGGTATAAAGATTGAGGCCATTATAGTCAGCGTTTTCATTACTTCATTCATTTTGTTGCCCGAGATTGACAAGTAAGTATCCAGCATCCCGGAGACCATATCTCTGTAAGCTTCCATAGTGTCTATTATCTGGATGGCATGACCATATAAATCCCTGACATATAGGGAAGTGACCTTGTCGATTAATGGAGACTCTATCCTGTCAAACTGGTTTATAACCTCCCTAACAGGCCAGATAAATTTTCTAATTAAGACCATCTCTCTTTTAAGACTATGTATTTCCTTAAGTGTATCTTCTGAAGCATCATTCATAAGTTCATTTTCAAGTCCCTCTATACACTCTCCGAGCTTCTCAAGCACTAAGAAATAATTGTCGACAACTGCGTCAATGAGTGCATAAGCGAGATAATCCGCCCCTGACTTTCTTATCCTTCCTTTACCATTTCGTATCCTGTTCAATACAGGTTCAAATGTATACCCAACCATTTCCTGAAATGAAATAACGGTTTGCTGAAAAAAGACGATGCTCAACTGCTCTTCCAATATGATATTTCTTTCCTCGTCGTAAAAAAGCATTTTAAGTGTCGTGAATATATAGTCCCCGTAATCATCAATTGCCGGGCGGTGGTCTGTATTTAAAATGTCCTCAAGGACTAGGTTGTGAATCCCGAAATGGGCGCCCAGCTTTCTCAGAACTTCTATATCATGGAGTCCGTCAATATTTATCCACGAAACAGAAGTTTTATCTTTGAAGGGGAAAGTTTCTTCGATACTCTCAAATTCATGCTCGCTGAGATTTGCCTCATCGTAGTCAATCACCCTTATTCTGACTTTATCAACTTTCTGTTCGCCGATGTGAATAAGTGAGCCCGGCTGAAGGCCTTTTTTAACAGAAGTTTTTTTTGTTAATCTCGAGGGCATTATTTATCCTCCTCTTTGTCCAGTTGCTTTAGAGCGTTTTCTCCAATATCTTTCTCTATCTCAACCTTAAGATTATTTTTAAACCAGACGTCCTGCTGAGGGAACGGTATAACAATCCCTGCTTCGTGAAATTCGTACCAGGCTTTGAAGTAAATATCACTTATTACAGGATTTATTTTCCAGAGATGCCTTATATTGACCCAGCAGAGAAGATAAAAAACTATTGCACTATCCCCGTATTCCGTAAACCACAAATTAGGAGCTGGGTTTGTTAGTATCTGCGTATTCTCATTTGCAACTTTTAGCAGTATTTCTTTAACTTTGTTTGGATCGGAACTATAGGATACTCCAAAAGGAATCCGGACCCTTATTGTATAATTAGATAGCGAGTAATTCACCATTTGCTGGTCAATGAACTGGGAATTTGGCACAACCACTTCAATCCCATCTGTAGTTGAAACGACACTTGAGAATGTATCTATGCTAACGACATTTCCATAAATTGTCTCTAACGTATTTCCTATGGCTCTCCCTGCATTCCCATCTATTTCTATAATGTCGCCAACTTTAAGTCTGTTGCTAAAGAGAAGTATTATTCCACTTATATAGTTCTTCATAATATTCTGAAGACCTATTCCTATTCCAAGCCCGAGGGCACCTGCAACAGGAAGAAGTGCAGCCCATGTAAGACCGAACTCAGAAAGTGCAATCATAATGATTATAAGTAATCCGAGGGTTCCTACTAGTGATCTAAGTGAACCGGCCTGAAGCTCATTACCCTTTTTTAGATTATATAAATATATTGAATGCTTTAGCACACCAACAATTGACAATAGAAATAAGAAAATGAATGCTCCGGAAAATACAGAGAACACAGAAATTTGTATGACACCAGTATTTATAATGAAGAGCTCTTTTAAATAAGAGATTAATTGACCTAGATTGTAAAATTTAATGAAAATTATATAGAGCAGATAGATTAGGAATAGGTTTAGAAAGCTTTCTGCACTTTTTGTAATACCTACATATGTTTGAGGGTCATCCTCAGGTTTTAAAAATGCGTGTCCTCTCACATAGGTTTTAAGGACAAGGTAGGCAATTATTGTAATAAATATGACAACCCCGCCTACGAAAACTGAGGAGGCAAATCCAATGATTTTAAAAAGCCAGAGGGCAGCC
>SPCL01000295.1 GCA_004525335.1 Thermodesulfobacteriales bacterium | reverse complement strand
TTCGAGTTTTTCGGTGTCAAGATTCTCTGACCAGTTCTCGCATTCTATCAAGCATTTAATATTCAGCAGCAGAATATCCAGCATCTGCTTTGTATCAAACTGTTCACAAAGTGGTTTTTTGGACTTCATGTTTTCCATTAATACAACTGAAGAAGTGAATTTTTCTAGTATTGAAAGCGTGAGTTTAAGAGATGTTAAGTAATTGATATTGTGACCGCCGGCATTATTATCCAGATTTGCACTAACTTTTTCCTTTAGGTCCTCAATATCTTTACTAAGCGATATAAGTTCCTTTCCATTTCTGGTTTTGATGTAAATCTTGGATTTAGAAATCAGTGTCTCAAACTTAGATTCTATCAATAAGTTGTCAATTGATTCAATTGCCATTCTATTGTCTCCTTTTAACGTGCAATACGAATAAAGGTAAATGAGAAATGTTAAGATTGTGTTAAGATTTTGTTTATTTGATCTATCAACTAAGCACATAAATTCTTCTTATAAAAGAAAGGGTGAGTCTTGCGGGCGGAGACTCACCCATAACTTTTAGATTCCCAACAAGCACGATGGGATAATTAAATAGCAGATATCATAATAATGACAAAGCATTATTAAGAAAACATGATGATCGTATTAATGCCTCATTAATATGAAAAGTGAGATTTGATTCTAGAGGATATTGGTAAAATATAAAAGAGTGCTAACTATTGCGGCGCCCATAAACGAACCTGCTACAGTCTGAGCCGGAGTGTGCCTTTTGAGGCGTATCCTAGACCAGGCTACCAGGGGAATTAGTAGAGTGGAGGGTAGTAGGTTTTCGCCAAAAAGCGCTAGTGCGAGGACTACGAGTCCTGCAACCGCTGTGCAGTGGCCGCTTATCTTCCATCTCAGAGTAATAAGCAGCATAAAAAATAACTGTAATACCGCTGTGGCTATGACTATTAATATTAGCTTAGGTGCCCCAAGCAGCAACATCACTAAAAATACAACTGCCGTGTTTGCTGTCATTATTAGAAATGGTTTAGTTCTTTCTTTTCTTGCATTTAGATGAAAATCCGTGACTATCCCTTTTCGAACCAAATACATTATATATAGAGTTGGCGGCAATATGGACAGTGCTATATAAAGAGCAATCCAGCTAAGCGCAGATTCATCATTAATCGCATAACCTGCAACGGCAACCGCGGCGATTGCTATTGAGAGAGGGCTTAATACACCTGAAACTATCCGAGCCCATCTGTCTTTCCACTCAGGTGAAACAATTACGTATTCAGAAAATCTTGTGTAATAACTTTTGTTTATTTCCATCTTGGATTTTTTGTTTTAAGCAGTAGAGGACAATAGCCTCAATTATGATTACGCCCTTTCCTATGAGACATATTTAAATATAATAATGAACTCACTAGTCTCGAATGTAAAGTTCCCAATTGATCCCACTCTGAAAACACACCTATTTAATAATACCGTATCTGACTAAATTTTCTGCTATTCTAATTATATCTTAGTAGTTCAATATGAATTCTGATTTAATAACGTGTTAAATATGTGTTAAAAGTATACTGCTCCCCATTAAGAACGAAGTACAATTAAGTTGGTAAAATACTTTGAAAAGTATATGGAGGGAGCAATGAAACGAAGGAGATGGGACTCTAAAACAAAGACTAAAATAGTTCTCGAAGGTCTATCAGGAAGACCCGTATCAGAGATATGTAACGAGTACGGAATACATCAAAATCAATACTACATCTGGCGTGATAAGTTTTTATCCGAAGCTCATAAAGCATTTGATTCTAAGAAAGACCTTGGAGAAGTAATCCGTCTTCGTAAGAAGAATCAGGAGCTAACCCAAATAATAGGCTCGCTTACCATTGAATTAAAAAAAACAGAAGACGATTTCATATGAGAAAGAAGTCTGACTCTGTAATCCTTCGTAACGAACATCTGGTTATCAAGATAAAAGATATAAAAGGAGAACATCCCTTCTGGGGTTATAGAAGAGTTTGGGCATATCTAAGATATATAGACGGATTAATAGTAAACAAGAAGCGTATATACAGGTTAATGAGAGAGA
>SPCL01000115.1 GCA_004525335.1 Thermodesulfobacteriales bacterium | reverse complement strand
GGGTTGAGGACGACGGAGCGATAACCCAGGGCCAGGGCTCCAACACAGATATAGTAGTCGCAAGCGTAAAAGCCTATGTTAACGCTTTGAACAAACTCCGCTGGCGCAAAGAACACCCGAAAAGAGCCACTATGAAAGGTCTCTAGAAGATTCGGGATTAATCAATTTTAAAATCTTTGTTACTAAGCTGATCAACTTGCAGGAAAGTTGTATCTAGTTCATATTATAATTTCTGATCGAATATGTGGGGATGTAGCTCAGCCTGGGAGAGCGCCGCGTTCGCAACGCGGAGGTCGGGGGTTCGAATCCCCTCATCTCCACCAATTTTTTAGAGCGATATTAATCATATGTTAAGAAAATTTTACAATATCCGAATACACGTCATACTTAGTTTTTATATTTGACCATGTATCCACTAAGAAAAACTAAAATTATCTGCACTATTGGACCTTCCACAAGCTCATATGAAATGTTAATGAAGATGTATATCGCCGGCATGAATGTTGTACGGCTCAATATGTCCCACGGCACCCACGATAGCCACGAAAAAGTTATAAGATCAATTAAGAATGTTAACCAAAAAATTAAGGATTCGATCCCGGTTATTATGGATCTAGAAGGTCCTGAAATACGTACAGGAACTCTAAAACATGATCTTCAGCTAAAAGAGGGAGATATAATTACAGTATCCGTAGGTAATGAAGATGTTGAGACATCTTCGTTTAGCATCAATTACGAGGATCTTATTAATACGCTAAACGAGGGCGATAATATTACCGTTGATAGCGGCCTTATTAATCTTACAATATTAAAGAAAAACAGAGGAACTATGGAGTGCAGGGTGATTGACGGCGGTATGCTGAAAAGCCAAAGCCATGTTAACTTACCCGGTATACGTATTAACCTGCCCTCGATAACAGAACACGATAAAAAGCACGTACTTTTCGGCATGGAGCAAGGGGTTGATTTTATTGCTCTATCTTTTGTTCGTGAAGCCAAAGACGTGCTTGAGTTAAGAGAGCTGCTTGGAGATAAAGTAAATAAAATAAAAATCATCTCTAAAATTGAAGATCGAGAAGGCGTTAATAACCTTGATGAGATAATAGATGCTTCAGATGCGGTTATGGTTGCGCGAGGAGATTTGGGTATAGAGATTCCGTTTGAAGAGCTTCCAAATGTACAGCGCACAATTGTCCGTAAATGCCAGGAGAAGGGGAAAAGGGTTATAGTTGCTACACATTTACTTGAATCCATGATAGAGCACCCCATTCCAACTAGGGCTGAGGTTACGGACGTTGCAAATGCGGTATACAGCGAAGTCGATGCAGTGATGCTTTCTGGTGAAACAGCGGTTGGGAAATACCCGATTCGCTGTATCGAAAATATCGATAAAATTGCAAGAGCCTCAGAGCAACTGCCCGGTATGAATTTCAGCAAAAACTTAATAGTTAATGATATTAAACAAAATGTTGCTGCGTCTGCTGTAAATCTTGCAGAATCTATAGATGCTAAAGGGATTCTCGTAATAACACGCCGTGGTATCATGGCACAATACTTAACCAACTGCAGACCCTTTAAAACATTAATTTACGCATTCACCAATGACAACAGAACCAGAAGGCAACTTTTCTTAAACCGCAGTATGTTTGCTCACCGAATAGCCTTTAGCAAAGACCCGGAAAAGACAATCCAAAACGCTCTTGTAATACTCCGAACTCGTGAAGGGTTTCAACCTGGCGACAGGGTAGTTGTTTTATCAGACATAATCGCAGGCGCCGGTATTGATGCAATCCAGATTAGGACGATAGATTAGAGGCTGGATCAAGCTTTCTGGAATTAGCTCATCTTGTAGCTGAAACTTGAGCCACCTGTTTCTCAACCTCTTAACATTGTACTTATTCACCAAAATGATATAATATACCTCAAATTCACGGGCTGCTGTTAACCAGATTTCAGAACGCTAACAACGGTACTAGTACAACAAAAGGGGACAATATATAAACCCGGCTCATTTTCCTGGATGCAATATATGAATATTTACTTGTAGTGAAAGGAATGATACTGGTTCTAATTAAAGAGCGCTGTTTTAAAGATTATTTATTAGCAGAGATTATTACTAATTATTGAAGAAATCCTTCCAAGTGCTCCAGTGCCGGACTTTATATAATCAAAATAGAAAACTTATGTCAAATGCAACTGCTGCTACAGCCACTGGTTCTATAGCTGAACCGCAATCCAATGTAAAAATACGTTTTGCTCCGAACAGTGAATTTGAAAGAGAGCTTGTAAAAAGGATTAATGCATACTTTCAAAACACTTCAAAATCAAGAAGGGACTGCTTTAGAATGTATCTAAAATCTTTTCTTTCTATATCTTGGGTTATTGTTTCTTATTGCCTTATAGTATTTGCAGGCCTTCCTTGGTGGGGAATTGTGCTGGCTTCTATATCGTTAAGTTTTGCTCTTAACGCCAAAGCTTTTAATGTTATGCATGATGCTATTCACGGCGCATATTCAAGGCACAAGATTGTTAATAAACTCATGGGCCACTGGCTTGATCTGATTGGTGGAAGCTCATACTTATGGCGCAATAAACATAACCATTACCATCATTCATATCCTAATATTACAGGGCATGACGACGACGTTGAGGTTGGTATATTCGCAAGGTTTACTCCGCACCATAAAAAATACTTTTTCCATCGATTCCAGCATATTTATATTTGGTTTCTATATGGATTGCTGGCTATCAAATGGCACTTATTCGATGATTTTTATACCTACTACACCGGAAAGATAAACGATCATGAGATTGAACGACCCAAAGGATTTGATGCAGTAATACTTTTTGGCGGGAAGATATTCTTTTTTATAATAGCTTTTGTTGTACCCTCTTTTTATTATCCTATACCTTATGTTATTGGATTTTATGTTTTCATTGCAATGATGCAAGGTGTAATAATGTCAATTGTTTTCCAACTTGCTCACTGTGTTGAGGAAGCAGAGTTTCCTATGCAGGACGAAGAGGCGGGAATAATGGATAGAACCTGGATCGTTCATCAGTTATCTACAACCGTTAATTTCGCTAGAAACAATAAATTTCTAACATGGTATTTAGGAGGGCTTAACTATCAAGTTGAGCATCATCTATTCCCGGGTATTTGTCACATAAACTATCCTGATATGTCCAACATAGTTGAGCAAACCTGTAAAGAATACAGTATCTCCTATTCAGATCATGGAGGATTTTTTGACGGTCTTCGCTCACACTATAACTGGCTGCATAAATTGGCCCTCGCACCTTAAATCTTTATAGTTCAGGAATTCTTACCTATACCACCTCGTATCGTATCTAACCACCAACTCTATGAAAATTGAGTTATAATTTTATAGTAAGGTTAATTGGGTTTATCTGCAGTATAATAATTGACCTCTCATGCTTTAAGATTGCTTTCAATTCATACATATGATATAAAGCTTAAGTTGGGGTTATTCAGGGTATACAACCAAGTTCAAACTATAAAATACGGATGGAGCACGGATGAGATATTCTATTCATCGGGTTTTTTAGTATTTCAGGATGCAATAACAACTCGAGTAATGAAGATAATGTTGTTAATGTTGTAACAAAATTCCCGACCCTGATTATGGCTCCAAATGCCAGTACACCTCTTGCAGGATTGCTTGAGTTACAGACATCCGGTCTTTCTAGAGTTTCACTAACAGTCAGCGATGGTAGCGATCAGTGGAGTAAAGATTTTGAAGAATTTAACTCTGACCACTCCCTTGCTGTTTTAGGATTTAAACCAGATAGAGCCCACACTGTAACAGTTCGTGTACTGGATATTGATGGTATAGATTTGATAGAGCCGGTTGTCTTCGATGTAACTACTGAACCTCTTCTACAAGGGTTTCCTGAAATAAGTGTAACAAGCATCCCAGAATTAATGGAGCCGGGCGTAACACTATTTGAAGCGGCTGGTTATCTGATCGCTGTAAATGAAATAGGGGAAGTGGTTTGGTATCACCGTATACAGTTTTTTTCTGCGTTTCTAGATCGTGATGTAAGACGGATGAACAATGTGAACTTACTTTTATTATTACCTCGAGATAAAATTATTGAGCTTGATATGCTTGGGAATATAGTCAATTTATGGCATTCCTCAGGTTCATCAGATGGAGAACAGGGCAGTATCCCGGTAGACACTCTTGCGTTTCATCATGAAGTATTTGAAATGCAATCGGGCAACTTATTGGCATTAAGTGTTGAGTTTCGCAGTTTTTTTGATTATCCCACAAGTGTTACCAATCCGTTTGCACCGCTTGGAACTGAAATTCTTGCGGGTGATGTAATAGTTGAGTTTGCCCCCGACGGCACAATAATCAATCAGTGGGCGTTGTTCGATATGTTAGATACTTACCGAATTAACTATAGCTCTCTACTTGGTTTATATGACGGTTTTTTCGAGAGTGTATTCGGTACTGCATTAGAAACAAGAGATTGGACGCACGGTAACGCCGTTGTTCATGAACCCTCAGATGATTCTATTATTGTTTCACTCCGCCACCAAGATGCGGTTATTAAATTCAGTAGGCAGACCGGAAAGTTAATATGGATTCTTGGTCCTCATGAAAACTGGGATACTGAGCGATTCGGTCAATTTCTTCTCACACCCAAATCAGATGAAGAATTCTCCTTCCAATACCACCAGCATGCGCCGGATATCACTGATGAAGGAACATATATTATTTACGATAATGGCAATAACAGGGCAAGTCCTTTTGATCCGACACTCCCAGACTCTGATAACTTCAGCAAAGCTGTTGAATATAAAATAGATAAGTTCACAAAGGAAGTAGAAATTGTATGGGAATACGGTCAGTTTGAGGATGAGACCTTATATACATTCTTCATAGGTGATGCGGATTATCAGCCACAAACCGGTAATGTGCTTATAACATTCGGTGGAAGACAGCCAGCACGCCTAATTGAAGTCACACGTACAACGCCTGCTCAAAAGGTATTTGACCTCACTTTATTTGAAAATTTTACTTATAGAAGCGAAAGATTGCCAAGTCTGTATCCTTAAATATAAGCATTATTTATAGTTGCGCCAAATTTATTTTCGTGTGCATCTTGAAGCAGAAAGGTTACTTAGCTATAGTCAATTAAGGTAGGTTTTCTGAAAAACAATAAGAAATAGTGGGGGATAGATGATAGCCGTCGTTGAGAAGAACTGGAAAAAACTAATATCTTTAATAGTTATCATAGTAGCCCCCATTGTTCTTTATGCGGCAACAAATGTTGTGTCGCAAACCGAAGTTTCAGAATTTTCCCAGCCAAAAGAAATTAAATCAGAAAGCGGGACATTCTGGTATCACCCACACAAACACGGCATGAAAGAACAATCATTTTACCTAGATGGTGAATCTAAAATATATTATGAAAAAATAACTCCTGATATTATAAAACAGGATGAGAGTATCGTTCTAATACATGGAGGAGCTCATACTGGGAGTTGCTATAAAACCACTCCTGACGGTAGAGACGGTTGGGCGTATTATTTTGCTGAAAAGGGTTTTGAAGTTTTTATTCCGGATTGGCCAGGCAGTGGAAGAAGTGGTTATGTTCCACTTGAAAAAATTAATGGCAAATTAGTTGTTGATGGATTATTAAGGCTTATTGAGAAAATAGATGGTAAGGTTATTCTTGTGACACATTCCATGTCCGGTCCTTATGGTTGGAAACTCGCAGAACTCAGTAATAATAAGGTTGTAAAAGTTATTGCAGTAGCACCTGGGCCAATGGGTAATATCCAGAAGATTTCAGAAATAATCAAGGAATCAGATAAAGAACTAACGATAAATTTTTTGGGCAGAGAATTCAACATAAGTTTGGATAATCCATTTGTCTGTAGTGAGGATTTTGTGAATAGAAAGATGATTGGGGAAAATAGCAAGTTTTTTCCAAGAAATTATACTAAAAATTACTTTTCTTCAATACAGACAATTGCTCCGTATCTTCTCTATGAGAGATTTAACACTAAAGGATCACAGTTGAGAATTGATGATATATCAAAACTAAAAACAATAAAGTTTTTAGTTCTTACTGGAACCGATGATCTTGATCATCCAAGAGAATTAGATGAACAAATAGTCACTTTTTTGAAGGATAATGGAGTAAATGCTGATTTTATTTATCTAGGTGATATAGGTATTGTTGGAAATGGTCATATGTATATGTTGGAAAAAAATAGTACACAAATCGCTGATGTAATTTACGACTGGGTACTAAATAATTAAAGATAATTTGTGCGATTCACTGTACTGCTCCCCTGTTGTCAATGACCTGCCCCCCTATAATAGGTCCACATGTTATGCTATGATTTTTATAGAAAACCCAATTATATAGGAGGTCATGAAGTCTAGTTGGCTTTGTTCGTGATTCCAATCTAACTTAACTTTTACTTGAGAAAAGGGGTGCAGTACACAGTACACTAGTGTACGTTTATGTTATCTAAGAAATCATTTTTT
>SPCL01000097.1 GCA_004525335.1 Thermodesulfobacteriales bacterium | reverse complement strand
AGGGTGAGCTTGCTGTTGTAATGGGAAAAAGAGCAAAGGGTATAAGCTCAGATGAAGCTCTGGATTACGTCTTCGGATATACATGCTTAAACGACGTCACAGCCAGAGACCTCACTGCGAAAGATATTCAGTACACCAGGGGTAAAGGTTTTGATACATTTGCTCCGTTTGGGCCATTTATTGAAACCGAGCTTGACCCCTCCAATTTGCACATATCCACATACTTAAACGATGAAATAAAACAAAGCTCAAACACATCAATGCTCATATTCAGTGTGCCAAAGTTGATAAGCTTTATTTCAAATGTCATGACTCTTTTACCAGGTGATATTATCTCAACAGGTACACCATCAGGCATTGGCCCAATGAAAAAAGGTGATACGGTAGAAGTTCACATAGAAGGGATCGGAATACTAAGAAATTATATTGGATAAGATATCCACACCTATTTCATTTGTAGGATTGACTGAGCTTCATTTATAACTTCTTGGCTATCGGCATGCCTCAGAACAGTTTTCAAATAAAATCAATTCTAATTCAAAATTACCACTTTCGCTGAAGTTTGACTCTGGGTAGAATACGGAACACTTTAAATTAATAGAAAGGAGAAATACTTTGCCTAAAGTACTGGTTCTTCCCGGAGACGGAATAGGGGTTGAAGTAACAAACGTCAGTCTTAATATTCTTAATATAATTGGTGCAAAACATAATATAGATTTTGAATTTGATACCGAGTTATTCGGCGGAGCTTCAATTGACGAACACGGCATTCCTATTACAGACGAAGTCATAGAAAAAGCAAAAGCCTCTGATGCTGTTTTAATGGGAGCAGTTGGAGGGCCGAAATGGGAAAACTTAGCTCACGAAAAAAAGCCTGAAAGCGGCCTTCTAGCGCTCAGAAAAGAGCTTGATGCATTTGCCAATTTAAGGCCTGCCGTTGTATACTCCGCTCTTGCTGACGCCTCAACACTCAAAAGAGAAGTTGTTGAAGGCGTGGATATTATGGTGGTAAGGGAACTAACCAGTGGTATTTATTTTGGACAGCCCAGAGGTATTGAAAAACTGGACGATGGTCAAGAAAAAGGATTTAACACTATGACTTATACAACATCAGAAATAGAGAGAATCGCTAGGGTAGCCTTTGATATCGCTAAAAAAAGAAATAATAAATTGACCTCTATCGATAAAGCTAACGTACTTGAAGTTATGCAGCTCTGGAGAACAACGGTTACAAGAATTCAGGAAACCGAATATCCTGAGGTGGAATTAGAGCACCTCTATGTAGACAATGCAACTATGCAGTTAATAAGAAGGCCTAAAAGCTTTGATGTAATGCTTGCAGGGAACATGTTCGGTGACATCATAAGCGATGGAGCCGCTCAGCTTACAGGATCACTCGGAATGCTTCCCTCGGCCAGCATAGGTGAAGGCGCAATATATGAACCCGTTCACGGGAGCGCTCCTGATATAGCCGGTCAGAACATGGCAAATCCAATTGCCATGATCCTATCCTCAGCAATGATGCTCAAGTACTCACTCAATCTTGAGCAGGCTGCAAAGGAAATAGAGGAAGCCGTAGAGAGAGTTCTTAATAAAGGTTTCAGGACTGCAGATATATATCATGAGGGGACGACTAAACTAGGTTGCACGGAGATGGGAGAAGAGATAGCACGAGAAATCAAGGACCACAAAGATACTCCTTTACTATAAGCCGTGAGCAAAAAATCCAGCACAGAATCTATATATAAAAATCTTGAAAATGATACAAATTTTAAGAATCTAATCGACAAAATAGATGCCGGAGAGAAAGTAATATCCCTCTGTGGTTTAAGCGGTTCTTCCAAGTATTTTCTGATATCAGCAATTTATAAGACCACTAAAAGACCTTTTCTGTTCTTATCACCGTCTAGAAAAAAAGCGGAATCAACTGCAAATAACCTTTCGTTCTTTCTAAATGAAACCCCGCCTGTATTACAAAAAAAAGAGCCGGGCGTCGGAGAAGCCGTATATTCATCAAAATCACAGTCTTTAAAAGAGAGAAATAACTGGCTCTACTGCGCTATAAGCGGGAAACCGATAATTGCTGAAATAGATGCCCTATTTGAGAGTACCGTTCCTAGAGAGAGCTTTGAAAGCCTAGTTGTGAAGATTAGTAAAGGGGATCTGCTGCTAAGGGAATATCTAATAAACCAGCTAATGCAAACAGGCTATGTACAAACTGATTTTGTTCAAGGCCGCGGGGAGATAAGCACCAGAGGAGCGATTATAGACATATTTTCCCCGGGACATATTCACCCTGTCAGGCTCGAATTTATTGGGGATGAAGTAGGCTCAATTAGAGAATTCAGTATAGAGGACCAAAAATCGACAGAAAAAATAGATGATACTACAATTTTGCCGGTTAGTACTATTTCAATGAATCAGTCTTCAATTGAGAGGGCAGTAACATATCTAAGAAATAAAGCAGAAGAAGATGGCGTCCCGGCACGCAGCAAACACCAGGTCGTTGAGCAGATTGAAAAAGGGGAAAGAATACCTAACATGGAATGGATGGTGCCGGCATTTTATCCAAAGCTAAGTTCAATTTTCGATTACTTGCCGTCTAACACTTTAATAATTGAAGATGAGCCCGAAGAGAACATAAATTCAATAGAAACCTTTTCAGACTCAGTATCAGAAATTGAATCTACCTTAAAAAAACAACTCAAAATAGCTCCAGATATTCAAGAGCTCTTTCTTACGCAAAAAATCCTCAATGCGAAAATTGAGTCTTTCCAAAATATAGTTCTAAGAGACCTAGAAATAGACGGCAATGAGGGCGCGGCTTTCAGTTTCAACACTGCCCCAATTTCAATTGCGGGATCAAATGAAGGGGATTCCCCAATAGACACCCTTTCAAAAAAAATAGAGGAATCAAAAAAAGAAGGCTATGCCTTGATTTTGGCGTTTAAAACACAAAATGAAGAAGAGAAAATTCTTGATCTCCTTAAAGGCCGGGGATATGAGAGTATAGATTCAAAAATAGGAAATCTGTCCCGTGGTTTTAAATTTGAACGGGCAAAGCTTGAGATACTAACAGAAGAAGAGATATTCGGGGAAAAGAAAAATAGAGCTAGCTACAAAAAAGGCAAAAATGTGCCTTCAGCCTTCATTACTTCCTTTAGTGAACTTAAACCCGGGGATTATATAATTCATGTTGAGTTTGGAATTGGAGTCTTTAGGAGTCTCACAAAGCTTAATATAGGCGGCACTGAAGGTGATTACATACAGTGTGAATACGCTGGGGGAGATAAGATATATGTACCCGTTGATAAGCTTAGGCTGGTACAGAGATATATTGGAGACGGTAAACCGCATAAAATAGACCGACTTGGTAATCTAAGCTGGACTACAAGAGTAAAAAAAGTAAGGAAAGCTGTTGAGAGTGTAGCTGGAGAGTTGCTGGAACTCTATGCACGCAGAAAAGCAGAAAAAGGGTTTCAATATTCTAAAAGAGATGAGACATATAGAGAATTTGAATTAGAGTTTGGATACGAAGAAACACCTGATCAGGAGGCAGCCATTGAAGATGTCATGCAGGATATGGAATCTTCAAAGCCAATGGACCGCTTAATCTGTGGAGACGTAGGTTTTGGAAAAACCGAGGTCGCACTAAGAGCGGCTTTTAAAGCCGCTATGGATGGAAAACAAGTAGCATTTCTTGTACCCACTACACTGCTTGCCGACCAACACCACAAAACAGCCCTAAATAGGTTAAAAACCTACCCAATTAATATTGAGGCTCTTTCGAGATTTAATACCGGGAAAGAGGAAAAGGAAACAATTAAGAAATTGGGGGATGGCAAGATCGATATAATTATCGGAACCCATAAACTCTTAAACAACAAGATAAAGTTTAAAGATTTGGGTCTTCTAATTATCGATGAGGAACATAAGTTTGGCGTATCTCAAAAGGAGAAGCTTAAAAAGATTAAACAAGGAGTAGATGTCCTTTCACTAAGCGCAACCCCTATCCCCAGAACACTTCAGCTATCGCTTGCTAAAATCCGGGATATAAGCCTTATAACCACGCCCCCTGAAGGCAGGCAATCAATAGAAACCCATGTGTACAAGTCCAATCCTAATATTATCGTTGAAGCTGTATCCAACGAGATTAAACGTGGGGGAGCGGTTTTCTATATACATAACAGGATTAAAGATATTTACAGAGTGGCAGATCAAGTCCATGAACTAGTTCCATATGCAAGAATTGAAGTTACTCACGGAAGGATGAGGGAGAAACCTCTTGAGGAGAGTATAGAAAGATTTACCAAAGGTGAGATAGACGTACTTGTCACTACAGCTATAGTAGAATCCGGACTGGATATACCTAGAGCAAACACTATAGTAATTGATGAAGCTAATACTTTTGGTCTTGCCGATCTATATCAATTAAGAGGAAGGGTCGGGCGGTCTCAGGAAAAGGCATATGCATACTTCTTAATTCCAAGCTCAAAACCTCTTAGCGATGATGCCAAGAGAAGACTAAAGGTTATATCAGAATTTAAAGAACTCGGTTCCGGATTTAAACTTGCTCTCTCTGATCTTGAAATAAGAGGCGCAGGGCATCTGTTTGGAAACGAACAATCAGGGCACATTGCAGATGTCGGGCTTGAGATGTATTTAGATATGCTCGAAGGAGCAGTTAAGAGACTCCAGGGAGAAATTCAACAAGAAGAGAGGGAGCCGGAGATTTCTCTCAACTTACCGGCCTTGATACCGGATGATTATATATCTAATGATGCCGAGAGGCTCCTTATTTATAAGAGGTTATCTTCATTAAGCACAAAAGAAGATATTCTTGATTTAAGGGTAGAGCTAACGGATAGATTTGGAGATATACCACAAGCTACCTCAAACTTAATTGAACTAACGAGTCTAAAGCTTTTGATGAAAGGACTAAATGTCGAAAAAGCTGAGATAAGAGATAAAAGAACCGTTATAATATTCTCAGAAAATTCAAATTTGTATACGAGCTTTCCACCGAAGGGTAAAATGGAAGTATTCCACGAAAGTGAAGATTCTATTGAAGAAACAAGAAATATTTTACAAGACATCCGCAAGCTTGTAATATCAAAAGAAAAAGGCTAATAAGACTTAACTTCGGAGTATCAAACATATGAGAATTACTATTCTAATCCTGCTTACTTGTTTGGTTGTCAGTTGCAATGATCCTAAGAACGGCGAATCTGATTCTAATATATTAGTTACAATTGGATCAGAGAATATTACAACAGATGATCTTACCTCTGAGCTTAACAAGCTTTCCTTTAAGCAAAAATCTATATATACCTCATCCCCTGAGAAACTAAACGAATTTCTTCAAACGCATATAAACGAAAAGGTCTTATATAACGAGGCTGTAAAAAGAGGGATAGAAAATAGGGAAGATATTCAGGAAGATATTGAGAGCTACAAGAAAAAACTAGTAACAAAAACTTTAGGTAAAGAAATATTTGAAGAGATAGAATTAAATCAGGAAGAGATTAAAGAGTATTATGATAAAAACCAGGAAGACTATAAACGTATAGATATTAGTAAAATATTTATTAGATTTGATGTTAACGAAGAGGATGCTAAAGCGTCTGCTCTGTCCAAAGCTGAGCTAGTTTCAAAAAGAGCAAATGCGGGGGAGAGTTTTGAAGAGCTTGCCATAGAGTACTCTGATGATCCGATTTCTAAAAAAAAGGGTGGTAAGGTAGGGTATATTAATCAGGGCAGGTTTACCGAGGAAATTGACAAGGAAATCTTCATATTAAAAAAAGGGGAGATTACAAAACCGTTTGAAGTTCAGGGTGGTTACCTTATAATTAAAGCAAATAAAGAGCCTGATTATCCGCCTTATGCGCAGGTTGAACGCATGATACGTTCAGAATTGATTAACCAAAGGCTTCTTGATTATATAAACGGCCTAAGAGGCGAGTGGGAAGTCACAGTATATAAAGATAGACTAAAGGAGATATCCAAAAGTGAATCCAATCAAAAATAGACTTATTAAAATTACTTGTCTGTTATTAGTAACGGCATTTGTAACTACTTCAGTTAATGCCAAAGAGGTAATAGATAGAGTCGTTGCAATCGTTAATGATGATCTTATAACATTATCTGAGCTAAAAGAGACCTCTCTAAGCCTAGATCCAACTACGGCTGAGCCTTTGGATGACAGAACAATATTAAACCAAATGGTCGAATCGAAATTATTTGAACAGGAAGCAATAAAAAGGGGGCTTACAGTATCTGATGAAGAATTGGATGCGAGTATAGCAGAGGTCAGAAGTAAATATGGCCTTAATGAGGATCAAATGGAAGAGGTCTTAAAAAAACAAAACCTCACTCCCGAAACTTTTAGAGAGCAATGGAGAGTTCAAACCCTAGGCAATAAACTTCTTGACTCTCAATTAAGAAATAAAATTGTAGTAACGGATGATGAAATAGTAGAATATTATAAACAGAATTACGGAGAGATAGACTATTCGTCAAATTTTACAGAAACATCAGAAGAAGAAGTAGAAGTTGCACATATTCTAATTTCACCAGATACGCCTAATGCTGAAGATAGAGCTATAGAAGTTGCGGAATTGGCTAAATCGGGGAACGACTTTGGAACCCTTGCTAGAGAATATTCCGATGATAGTTTTACTGCGGAGAAAGGAGGGAACTTGGGAACATTCAAAAAGGGAGATTTAATAGAACAGCTGGAAATTGCAGTTGAGAGAACACCCGAAGGTAAAGTATCTGGTCCCGTGCAATCCCCCGCAGGGTATCATATTTTAAAAGTTGTTAAACGGACAGGCTCTGGTAGCGTTCAGACCAAAGATGAACCTGCAGGAGATGAAACATTTATTAGTGATAGCCAAAAAGAAGAAATAATACAAGTAATAACTAGGGAAAAAGCTCAGGCGCAGCTTAAAACCTGGCTTGAAGATATGAGATCTAAAGCTTATGTTGAAATTAAGCTATAGATCTCGTTACTAAATACTATTGAGTTAGTTGTTGAATCAAATTTGTGTTTGCAGGATAAAATTTGATTAAGTCATCCCTTTTGCCGATTTCGTTATCACTAAAGTCAAAGCCGGGTGACATAGTAGTACCCATAAAAGCGAATTTCCCACCCTCTAACAAATAAGAACCCTGCCACACGTCCTTGGGAACTAGAACCTGAACTGATTGACCTTTATTTAAATCCCGTCCAAGAATTATATTTTTGGATGAGCCATCAGGATATAGTTGCAACATTAATACCGGGTCTCCAAGATAAAAATGGAATATCTCCTCAGTAGGAAGGCGATGAAGCAATGACTTTGTGTCAGGAGTAAGCATATAATATATCGTAGTGCTAAGCGATCGGTCAGAATTATAATTAGCCGGTAATGAAGAATCTGATAAGACGTGATGAGCCCTATGAGTTTCAGAGTAGTATCCCCCCTCTCCCGGAAGCAACTTCATATTAAACTTTTTTATTAGATAGTCTGCTGTAATCATAGACCCTCCCTATTTTCTAAGTTCTATTAAAATAACCTCATTTTCATAGATTGAAAAAAAATATCTTGAATAACCAAAAAGCGTGACTAATTTCAAAGTGTAGGAAAAAAATTAGACAATACGGAGGTCATAAATATGAGATTAAAAGTTTGGGAACCATACAGAAGTTTTAAGCCGTTTCAGAGAAATGTCGGTAGATTCTTTAATGAATTCGACTGGGATCTACAACCCGCGGAAGGTCTCGATGATACTACCTGGGCGCCCAAAGT
>SPCL01000236.1 GCA_004525335.1 Thermodesulfobacteriales bacterium | reverse complement strand
CAAGATTTTTTATCTTCAAAAGATCTTCATTAGTTAATACAGGTGCTTCAAGCCAAATTTTCCTGCAGTTCTGAGGACCCGGATTTAAAATATTCGGCTCAGGACCAAGAGTCATTTCCGTTGCGGTAATAAGCTCTTCACGAATCGAATCTATTGGCGGGTTTGTCACCTGGGCGAAGAGCTGCTTGAAATACTCATATAAGAGTCTTGGTTTACTTGAAAGAATAGCTATAGGCGTATCCTTACCCATAGAACCCACTGGTTCAACCGCATTAGTAGCCATAGGGCCAATTAAAACTCTGAGGTCTTCAAAGGTGTAACCGAAGGCTCTTTGCCTTATTAGAACTTTCTTATGGTCAGAAGCTTCTTCAGCCGTTTGACCTTCTACATCTTCTATATCACTGAGTGGCAATAAATTATTATCAAGCCACTCTCTATAAGGCTTTTCATTAGCAAGATTTTCTTTAAGCTCTTCGTCTTCTACTATACGCCCTTCTACCGTATCAACTAAGAACATCCTTCCCGGCTGCAAACGCCCCTTATGCAGAACCATATCCGCGGGGACATCCAGCACGCCCACTTCTGAGCCCATAATGACCATGTCGTCTTTAGTTACGTAGTAACGAGATGGGCGTAGTCCGTTTCTATCAAGTACCGCACCCACCTTTGATCCGTCGGTAAAAGCAATTGAGGCGGGGCCATCCCACGGCTCCATTAAACAGCTATGGTATTCATAGAACGCCTTTTTCTCATCGCTCATAGTCTCATGATTGGACCACGGCTCGGGGATCATCATCATAACTGCATGTTCTATTGGGCGCCCGGCTAAATAAAGAAATTCAACACAGTTGTCGAAGTTGCCGGAATCACTGCCCTCAGGTGTTATGATTGGGAAAGTCTTTTCAAGATCATCTCCGAAAGCTTCAGATGAGAACACAGCCTCACGTGCATGCATCCAGTTAATATTGCCTCTAAGCGTATTGATCTCACCGTTATGAACAATATAGCGATAAGGATGAGAACGATCCCAGCTCGGAAATGTATTGGTACTAAAACGAGAGTGAACAAGCGCTATTGCCGATTCTATATCAGGATCATTTAAATCGGGATAGTATTTATCGAGCTGCCAGGTTGTAAGCATTCCCTTATAAATAGTTGTTTTGCATGATAGGCTGGCTATATAGAAAAATTCACCGCCTTTCATACCTGAAAGCCGTATTTCATTTAGCGCTCTTTTCTTGACTACATAGAGCTTACGCTCAAAACCCATCTGGTCAGTAATATTAGGACCGCGTTTAATAAAAACTTGTTTTATGTAAGGTTCACATCTTATTGCGGTATCGCCCAATGAGGAATTATCGGTGGGAACATCTCGCCAACCGAGAACCTCATGCCCTTCTTCTTTTAGGATATTTTCAAATGTCTGTGCGCATACCCTTCGTTCTGTAGCATCTTGAGGAAAGAAGATTGCGCCAACTGCATATTCTTCATATGAGGGTAAAGTGATACCGATATCTTCACATACCTTCTTAAAAAATTTATGCGGTTTTTGCACTAATATACCCGCACCGTCACCGGTATTGTCTTCACACCCGCAAGCGCCTCGATGCTCAAGATTTAAAAGCACCTGTATTGCGCTTCGGACTATTTTATTTGATTTTTCGCCCTTTATGTTGACCACAAACCCCATACCACAAGAGTCGTGCTCAAGCTGAGGGTCATAAAGACCCTGCTTAGGCGGATATCCAACAGGCTTCATAAAAACACCTTCCTAAGAATAATTAAAAAACTGAAGTAATTTTATAGATTACTTAGAGGATTGATCCATAACTGCGCCAACTAACCCATCATAAATTTAAGTTGTAAAAGGCTACAAGTCAACTCAAGAATCTTTCTGTCAACCCCAGAGCCTTATTTTAACATAAATATACGGTATTTGTACATATCTAAGCCCCATCTAGGCTTTATAGAGGTTGGTAATAGGGAAACGACGGTCTTTTCCAAATGCCCTTGCAGTAATCTTAATACCTGGTGGGGCTTGTCTTCTTTTATATTCGTTTTGGTCAACCATCTTTATTATTTTCTTTACCAAAGACCTCTTAAATCCTTGGGAAACAATCTCATCCGTACTTAAGTCATCTTCTACGTATGCTTTCAATATCGGATCTAGAACTTCATATGGGGGCAAGGAGTCTGTATCAAGCTGATCCGGGCGAAGCTCAGCGGAAGGTGGTTTATTTAAAATTGAATTTGGTATTACTGCTTTCCCCTTAGACTCATTATAGAACTTTGAAATCTGATAGACTATGGTTTTTGGAACGTCCTTTATTACCGCAAAACCACCTGCCATATCGCCGTATAGAGTGCAGTATCCAACGCTCATTTCACTCTTATTACCGGTAGTGAGAACAAGCCAGCCAAATTTATTGGACAACGCCATTAAAATGTTTCCTCGGATACGCGCTTGGAGATTTTCTTCAGTTGCATCGTGTTTCTTGCCCCTAAATACATTCGAAAACATTTCATTGTAAGAACTAAAGGCGTTATTAATTGGGATATTAAGAAGCTCAATTCCCAAATTCCGGGCTAATTTTTCTGAATCACCAACACTACCCTTTGAGCTATACATAGAAGGCATTGCAACACCAACTACATTATCACTACCCAAAGCCTCAACTGCTACCGCTACAACTATTGCTGAATCTATTCCGCCGCTCAGTCCAATTGCAACCTTCTTAAAACCATTTTTAGTAATATAATCCTTTGTACCCATAACCAAAGCTCTAAATATTTCTTCTTCTTTTTTATTGAATTCCTCTAATCTGCATT
>SPCL01000286.1 GCA_004525335.1 Thermodesulfobacteriales bacterium | reverse complement strand
TCTTATGGGCTTATGAAATGGGATGTAGACAACTTAACTGTCACTTCTCCGATTGAAGGAAAAATAGAAGAAGTATTACCGGATGTTGGTCAGGAAGTGACTGAAGGACAACTGCTGGTAGAAATAGTGAGCACCGAACAAAAACGTGTTGTAGCTGGGGTGGAACCAAGATGGGCTAGGATAATAAAGCCGGGAATGAAAGTTACACTTAGCACCGCCTACAATAATCAAGTGGAACAAACTCAAGGTGAAATATTAGGCGTTAGTTCCAACATAGATACAATTTCCGGGACATATAGAGTAGAAGCCAGGATAATTGACAATCCTTATAATTGGCTGCCTGGAGAAATAGTGAATATGGAGATACCGATAGAATTATTGTCCGACGTAGTTGTAGTTCCTAGGACTGCCGTTTTGTCTGATAGCAATGAACTGTTCATCTTCGTTTATCAAGATGGGAAAGCTATTAAAGTCCCCGTGAATGTAGAGTGGATCAATGATAGAGAAGGTACAATTTCCGCAGACCTTATCCCTAGTGACAGCAGCATAATAGTAGAGGGTCACGCTGGACTTGCCGGTGGTCAAATAGTTAAATTAATGCAGTAACACATTTCTAATGCATATAGCTGAATTCTCAGTTAAAAATCCCGTTCTAGTCAACCTATTGATGCTAGCTATCTTAGTAGTCGGCATTATGTCTGCGTCAAGATTACCTCTTGAACTTTTTCCATCTATCAAGCTTGAGTTGGTTTCTGTAACAACGGTGTTCCCAGGAGCTTCTGCAGAAGATGTGGAAAAGCTGGTGAGCATACCTATTGAAGATGAAATAAATGATATAAGCGGTATTAAGGTAATACGTTCCACTTCTTCTGAGGGTTTGTCTTCTATACTAGCCGAAATTGAAGCTGGAGAAGACACTCAAAGGCTTGCTCAGGATATAAGATCAGAAGTTGCAAAGATTCAAGACCAACTCCCACAAGACGCTGAGGAGCCAATAACAGAAGAATTTGATGCAAACTTCCCTCTGGTTAGTGTAGCTATAGCAGGAGATGTTCCTAAAGAGACTCTCAGAACTTATGGCCTAATGTTTGAAAATCAAGTCAAGCTAGTTTCAGGCGTCGACAATGTAGTTACGTCGGGTTTGGGTGACCCTGTTTTTTGGGTTTATGTAGATCCTGAAAAATTAAGGCAGTATGAAATTACTCTGGAGCAGATCGCAAGCGTTATAGATCAAAAAAACCTTGACCTCCCCGGAGGCGCTGTAGAGCAAGGGGACGCAGAGTATTTAGTGCGTGTTACAGGGAGAGTCGAGGCGGTAAAAGATCTACTTTATATCCCCGTTAAAAGAAACCCCGACGGCAGGCACATTTTACTAAAAGATGTAGCAAAAATTGAGCAAGGGGAGCAAAAAACACGAACCAAAGCCAGGGTAAACGGCCTTCCCGCTATAAACTTTTGGATCAATAAACAAAAGGGCGCCGATGCAATTGATACTGTAAAAAACATAGAGGAGGTAGTTGAGGGATTTAAAAAGACAAAACCAGAAAACATTGAAATTTATGTAACTAACGACAGCTCTTACTGGGTCCAAGAAAGATTTAATACAATGGTAAGCAGCGGAACGATCGGACTCGTAATTGTTCTAATTATTCTAGCACTATTTCTTGATTTTAGGTCTGCCTTTTTAGCGGCTATTGGATTACCTGTCGCCTTCTTTGGCGCTTTTATCCTCATGCAGTTCTCAGGCGTAACTCTGAACATTTTATCAATGTTTGGTTTGATTCTGGTATTAGGAATTATTGTCGATGACGCAATTATTGTAGTAGAGAATATCCAGAGGTATCTCCAGCTTGGGTATTCACCTATGGATTCCGCAATAATAGGAACTAAAGAAGTGGCTCTCCCCGTTTTAGCCACAATTCTCACTAATATAGCTTCTTTTCTACCGCTACTTATAGCAACAGGACTTATAGGAAAGTTCATGTCTGTGATACCCACTGTAGCAATATATGCGCTATTGGTATCTTTAATTGAAGCGCTCGTAATACTACCTTCCCACTGCGCAGATTTCCTAAAACCCCAGCCGCGCAATAAACCGGCTAGAAAATGGGTATACAAAATGCGCTTTTACTATTTAAAGTCACTCGT
>SPCL01000296.1 GCA_004525335.1 Thermodesulfobacteriales bacterium | reverse complement strand
TGGTTCCGGTGAAGACGCCGGATACCCGCTACGGGACGGAAAGACCCCGTGCACCTTTACTATAACTTAGCACTGAATTTTGGTACTGCACGCGTAGGATAGGTGGGAGCCTGTGAAACTCTGCTTCTGGGTAGAGTGGAGGCATCCGTGAAATACCACCCTTGTAGTATTAGAATTCTAACTGAGACCCGTTATCCGGGTCCAGGACAATGTTAGGCGGGTAGTTTGACTGGGGCGGTCGCCTCCTAAAGAGTAACGGAGGCGTACAAAGGTTACCTCAGCCTGATTGGAAACCAGGCGTAGAGTGCAAAGGCATAAGGTAGCTTGACTGCGAGACCGACAGGTCGAGCAGATGCGAAAGCAGGTCTTAGTGACCCGGTGGTCCCGCGTGGAAGGGCCATCGATCAACGGATAAAAGGTACGCCGGGGATAACAGACTTATCTCCCCCAAGAGTCCACATCGACGGGGAGGTTTGGTACCTCGATGTCGGCTCATCGCATCCTGGGGCTGAAGAAGGTCCCAAGGGTTGGGCTGTTCGCCCATTAAAGCGGTACGCGAGCTGGGTTCAGAACGTCGTGAGACAGTTCGGTCCCTATCTGTAGCGGGCGTAGGAGAATTGAGGGGGTCTGCTCATAGTACGAGAGGACCTGAGTGGACAAGCCTCTAGTGTACCAGTTGTCGCGCCAGCGGCAGCGCTGGGTAGTTATGCTTGGAAGGGATAACCGCTGAAGGCATCTAAGCGGGAAACCCACCCCAAGACTAGTTCTCCCAAATCAAAAGATTTCTTAAGGCCCCTCGAAGACGACGAGGTTGATAGGCCCAAGGTGTAAGCACAGCGATGTGTTGAGCTGATGGGTACTAATTGGCCGTGAGGCTTAACTGCGGGGTTTGAAAATCCCCGTACTTATGTCAGAAATACCAATAATCACGTTTCATCTCAACACAATATGCAATTGTCGAAGATCAGATTTTTTTCCTTCTTATCCTTCTTATTCTTTTTATTTCAAAAGACTGGAAAATTTATAATCTTTCGCATACCCTTATCTTATGAATACCTATACTCAAATTTTGAGAAAATATGAGAGTGATTTAAGAGTTGCAATTGAAAAGAGGGATCAGGAAAAAGGTCAGAGTATAGATGAAGCTCTTGAGCTTAGACAGAGCAAAGATTGGTATTTTATAGCCACAACTTTAGATATTATAGGTGATACAAATTCAGCTATTCAACATTTCTTAGAGACTGGATTAGAAGGTCTGGGCATCAAGACACAAGAAGCCGAAAGATATTTACGACTTTATGGCATTCTTAATTCGACTTATTTACAACAAGAAGCAATTGTTGTTTTGTGCCAAAAAATATTTCATTGGAATGAAAAAAAGAGTAAACGGTTATTTCAGGAATCTAAGATTCGTGAGATTCGAAATAAGGTTGCATCGCACAGTAGTGACTATAGTGACTATTCCTCTAAGAAATTCAAAGGGGAGAAAGAATCTTGCGTAGTGATAAGAAACAGCTTATCTAAATACACTTTTGAATTTATTAATAATGAGATCAAAAAAGACATGGATAATAATCAGGAGCGGTTATTTATGGAGCGAGAGTTTGTTAATTTAAAGGAATCTTTAGAAGAGCATTTGAAATTAATCATATCTTTGTTTGATAAGTTATACGAGCAGTCTGTTACAATTTTGTATAAAAATAACAAATTAAGACTACAAGAAGAATTAGATAATCTTTCATTTTTACGCACATTAGTATCAAGCAATATTGACTAACTTTGCATCTATAAAAACCAATACTATTCTCTAAACTAATATGTTTTTAGAGAAACCAAAACACAGAAAGGTATAAGATCACTTTTTAATTCTCAGCGCAATATGTAATTGTCGAAGATCATATTTTTGTTTATACCCATCTTCGTTACTTTATACTGCTCCCCATTAAGAACGAAGTATAGTTAAGTTGGTAAAATGCTTCGTAAAAGGTACAGGGAGGGAGCAATGAAAAGAAGGAGATGGGATTCTAAAACAAAGACCAAGGTAGTACTAGAAGGCTTATCTGGCAGA
>SPCL01000263.1 GCA_004525335.1 Thermodesulfobacteriales bacterium | reverse complement strand
TTTCCGCGCTCTATCCGCTACTGTCTCATAAAAGCTCAGATTTCGCTTCATGAAATTACGGGCAACTACATAGGAACGTTTAAAAATAAAGCGGAAAGACAGCTTGGGCGTTTGCGCTCTGATCTTGACTACGCTAATATTAATGAGATGATTGCCGTCGGGCTTCACGAATTTCTGGATGACTTTCAAACAAAGCTCTTCGGAGTTGGAGAAGATATATCAAATACCTTTTTCTTACTCAGACCTACTAACAATGAAATGCACAATAAAGAGGTATCACAATGACATTTTGTGTTGGTATGAAAGTTAGAAAAGGGCTTGTAGGTATAGCGGACACTCTTGTTACTACAGGTACCGAATCAATTACCGCAAGGAAAGTCACGATACATCAGTATGGTAAGCACTCACTGTTTCTTATGACCTCAGGGCTAAGATCTGTTAGGGATAAGGCTCTTACATATTTTGACGAGGTGCTTGAGGAACGTGACCAGGAGTTTGACAAGTTATATAAAGCCGTAAATGCATTTGCCGCTCAGGTGCGTAAAGTAGCAGATGAAGATAAAAGAGCGCTTGAAGAGAGTGGGCTTCCTTTTAATCTCTATTCCATTATTGGTGGTCAGCTTGAGAATGATAAAGAGCATAAGCTTTATATGCTTTACCCTCAAGGCAATTGGGTCGAGGTTAGCCAAGGGACCCCTTATTATCTTATAGGAGAGTCCAGTTACGGAAAACCTATCATGGACCGAGCTCTCTCTTATGACCTCAACATGGAGATGGCCCTCAAGATCGGCTATCTTGCCTTTGATGCTACCAGGACTAGTGCTGTGGATGTGGATTTCCCGATAGACGTGGTGCTTTATCAGGCCGACACTTATAACATCGTCGAATATCGTTATAATTCTAAGGAGCTTATGGAGATTTCTGAGTGGTGGCAGAGAACTTTAAGAGAGGCTATACGAGAGCTTCCACATGACTGGATTGAAGCAGTATTTTCAAAACTTGAGGATAGTCCCATCCCGATAAAAAATGCTATACAAAATTGAACACATAACTAAGTATTATTTTAGTAAGGGGGTTTTCTTGGAACCTCACATCGTTAGACTCCGCCCGAGATCAGACTCCACCCAGACGCTTAAAAGTTTTGAGATAGACATTACCCCCACGCCCACAGGAAGGACAAACATTGCCGACATTGGAGGAGACTCTATCTTTCTCTGGTTTGAAGAACTTACGGATTCTCTGAAAATAATCACAAGATCTGAAGTTGAAACATCTCGTGCCAATCCCTTTGATTACATACTTGCTTCAGACAGAGCGCACCGCTTACCAATGGAATATCACGGCTTGGATGAATCAGTGCTGGAGCCCTACAGAATGCCTTCTTCAGAATACGGTGATAAGTTTGAAGGGTTTGTGGCACAAATCTTATTGGAATCAGAAAATAGTTCTCTAAAATTTCTATCATTATTAACTTCTTATATTTACGAGAATTTTGAATATAAGTTGAGAGAGGACGGCCCTGCACAAGAACCTGAGGAAAGTCTGTCCACAATGAAAGGAACGTGTAGAGACTTTGTGGTGCTTTTTACTGAAGTATGCAGGAGCATGGGTTTTGCCGCAAGATTTGTAAGTGGCTACACCGAGGGTGATTTAAATAATATGCAGAACTATCTTCACGCATGGGCTGAGGTCTTTTTGCCCGGAGGAGGGTGGAGAGGGTATGACCCTACTCTAGGCCTTGCAGTCGCTGACCGACATGTAGCCCTCGCTTCAGGTGCTACTCCTTTACAGGCCGCCCCAGTTGCAGGCTCCTTCCGTGGGACTGGGGCAGAGACGATTATGGGATATGAAATCTCTATTACTACTTAGTAAATCTTAATGTTTAATATTGGATATCGCAGGGTTTAAACTTCAAATAGTGCTTCCATTAAACTTAGGAGAAAATAAATGACGAATCAGATAGAAGAATATACTTCGTTCATTTATATTGTGTTATTAGCTGTTCTATTTTCTTTCTCGATTTCGATAGCCTCTGCAATTGATGAGGAAGAGGTTCAACTCCCTGAGCCACAAGGAGCTTGTTCTTCAGACCCGTGCAGCCCGGCAACTCCGTGTCCTAGTAAAGATGAACAATGTTACTCTTCAAATGGCGTATTCTATTGCTGTGTGCTGCCGCCATTTCCAGGCGCAGAAGCTGTAGGGGAATAGCTATTCATAACTATTATAAAAAAAAGAGATTCTGATACAAATTCAGGATGACTTTAAAAAAGAGAAGCCCAATGAAATTAATCACCGGGCTTCTGGTTGGATGGAGGATTGTATGGCCGACTTTCTATGAGGCATTGTCACTGCCCAGTTTTACTCCGAATACATAGTAGGTGTTGCTATCTACTGACTCAGCAGATGCTGCTTCACT
>SPCL01000244.1 GCA_004525335.1 Thermodesulfobacteriales bacterium | reverse complement strand
CTTCTACTGATTCAATTTGGCTATTGATTAATGCAAACAATTTTAAAGATACTACACATGCTAATTCATCACATGCTAATTCATCCAAAAAACTATGGGGAGGGCAGGATTCGAACCTACGTAGGCTTACACCGGCAGATTTACAGTCTGCTGCTTTTGACCACTCAGCCACCTCCCCCCCTAAACAAATATCTTTTATAATTTCTAGTTTATACATGATTTAAATGGAGCTGGCGAAGGGATTTGAACCCCCGACCTGCTGATTACAAATCAGCTGCTCTTCCACTGAGCTACGCCAGCTGTCCTTAGCCCAAAATACAATATTTCTACAAAAATTTTAAGGTTCTCCATAAAAATAAAGTTAGGTAGAACTCGCCCGCGATTATAAAACCAGATACTTTAACACAGTTTCTTTACTATTGTCAACTATATCATATGATTATATGACAATTAATAGAATGTGGCCATGAATTCAGCTTCAGCAGCTTTCGATTCATCCACATATGCACTAGCCTTAAAGGTAACAATCTTAGATCGGAGTTTAAGTACATCAACCTCTAGTTTAATCTCATCATCGGGATTAACCACCTTCCTAAATTTAACCTTATCAAGACCCATCAAATAGCAACCTACTATATCTTCAGCATTCTCATTTTTTGCTACAGAAGCGCCTAAAAGAACGGCTGCTGCTTGAGCTAGAGCTTCAGTTAATATAACCCCCGGGACAACCGGATGACCAGGAAAATGGCCTTTAAAGAACTCTTCTGTGGCAGGAAAGGTCTTAACCGCCAATATCCTTTTATATGGCTCAAACTCAAGCACTTCATCAACAAAGAGAAATGGCTCTCTATGAGGAATGTAAGTCTTTATTTCTTCTTTATTCATCAGAATACCAAGAACTCCCTAATTACAGCCAATATAAATTATTTAGCGTCGTATGCCTTAATAACTTGATCTGTTAAATCCGATGATGGGCTAGCATACATTAGTACCGTACTATCGACGATCATAGTATACCCACCGGACTGACCGATTGATTTAACAATACCCTCAATGTCACCCAATATCTTTTGAGTGAGCTCATAGTCTTTCTTTTTAAGCTCGTATTGAAAATCTTCCGCAGATCTTGTCAGATCTTTCTTCATTTTATCAATCTGTTCAGCCTTCTGTTGCCTTGATGCTTCATTCATAACTGCGGCGTTCTTGACAAAATCTTGCTCCATTGCTTCTACCTGTTTTCTCATGGCTTCAATAGTTTTACTCTTTGGGCCGAACTGAGACTCAACAGCTGCATATGTAGCCTTACCTTTCGCTGAACCAGTCACTACGCGCCTAAAATCTACAACTCCAATTTTAGAACCTTGGGCGTAAGCTAAACTAGACATGAATATCATTGAACACAAAACTATCAAAAATAATCTCATTTTTTTTACCTCCTTGTATTTTAAAATAAAGTTCCTACAGTAAATTGAATTTCATATGAATTTTCATCAGGCAATTTGCTTCCTACAGGTATACCAATTTCTAGCCTCAAAGGCCCCAGTGGTGATATCCACCTAAATCCAAACCCAACATCTGTTCTGAGATCTGATGGATTTATTGTCAGATCTTCACCGTCATTAAAGGCATTACCCATATCGAAAAAGATTACTCCCCTTAACCCAGCCGAAGGAATCAGCGGAAAAACATAATCAGCCGAGAACAAGAGCTCTTGTACACCGCCAATAATTACAAAATTTCCATCTTCAGTTGGCACACGTGGTCCAACTCGTCTGAAACCAAAACCTCTTAAAGAATTTGGGCCTCCGAGAAAGAATCTTTCTCCAACTACCAGATCATTCCCGTTATTACTAAAATTAATTATTCCGTATCTTGCCCTAACAGTAAAGACTGTGTTGAACCATAAACGAAACCACTGACGCGAGGATATAGCATATTTAATAAAATCAGTATTTCCACCAAAAGGTCCGCCTGCAAAACTTAAATTGGTCTGGGTTAAATTACCCTTACTTGGATCTAAGAGGTTATTTCTCGAATCCCATTTAAAACCAAAACCTAAACTGCTTATTGTTCTATCTGAATTAGTTAAAATCAATTTGGCATTATTATCAATATCACTTATTTTAACTTTTTCTATCCTATAGGTCATATCAGCTACCAACCATCTCCATATTCTTCTTCCAATAGTAAGACTTGCCCCAAATGAGCTTCGATCAAAATCTCTAAATGTTCTGTCCGTCCTAAAGAGTACAGCATCTAAGGTCCAGTCCGTATCTAGAAGATTAGGATCTGTATAATTCAAGAAGAACAACTGAGTAACTCCGCCAATTTGAGCATTCAGAGAGGCTCTTTTTCCATAGCCAAAAAGATTTGATTCTTGAATCTGACCGGCAAATATAAATGTTTCAATGGAACTAAAACCTCCAGCCAAGCTAAAAAATCCTGTGGATTTTTCTTCCACTCTAACTTCAAGATCCAACTTATCCTCTTGTCCAGGAACACGCTGCGAAACTACTTCTACGTTCTCCTCAAAAAAACCAAGTCTTCTTACTCTAGGCCTAACAGCTTGAACTTCACTTGCATTATAGAGCCGATCTTCCTGTATTGGAATCTCTCTTCTTATAACCTTGTCTCTAGTTCGTGAGTTACCAACAATATTTATTTCTCTTATATATACCTCTGGGCCCTTTTCTAGACTAAATCTAATATCAACAG
>SPCL01000038.1 GCA_004525335.1 Thermodesulfobacteriales bacterium | reverse complement strand
TTGCATACTCCAGGGCATAGTTGGGGCAGTGTATGTTTTGTAATAGACGACCATGTGTTTTCTGGAGACACTCTATTTGCAGGTAGTGTTGGCAGGGTTGATCTCACAGGCGGGACCTCCATGAGGGAGCTTGTAGGTTCGATAAAGTCAAAGCTTATGCCACTTCCTGATTCTTACAATGTTTACCCAGGGCATGGACCATTTACAACTATTGGCATAGAAAGAAGATCAAATCCCTTCATTACGGGTGATTCGGCAATATTATAAAATGGAAAAGGCCATAATCAGAGTTGTTCTCGTTATCGCAGTAGTTTCTCTTATGGTTTACCTTTTTGCCAGAGAAATGACACAAGTCTATGCTCTTAACCAAGAGAACGAAAAAGTAATTGTAGAATCCCTAAAATTAGAGAAGGCAAATAACGAGCTGGTGAAAAAAATAGATTTGATTCAGACGGATGATGCATATATGGAAAAAATTATAAGACAAGAATTGGGGATGATCAAAAAAGGTGAAAAAGTCTATAGATTTCAAGAGTAAAATAAAATCCTCTAACTATGTCTTGGGCAAAGTCTTCATAGTTGTGCTTTCTATTTTAGTTATTGCCCTAATTTATAAGAATAGTTTTCAAAGCTTTAATTTTTACTCTATCCTGGCAGTATTGCTATTGATTTCCTCTGTTGTTTACAAGTCTCTAAGTTATATCAACTCATCTGTACAAAACTTATCCTTAATAGATCAGCTAGAATTTTCAGTCTTATTTACCCTAGTATTTGAAATAATTCTTGAAATTTCCGGAAATAACCTGTTTCCATTCTCCTATGTACTTCTGCCAGTAGTAGTTCTTTTTTTTGGCTGGCCTGCGGCGGGACTTTCTTTTGTTATAGTCTCCGTTCTTCAGATAACTCAATTTCAAAGCCCCTCACTCCCTTACCAAGTAGTAATACTTCTTTTCTCAACAGTAATTTTAGGGTTTTTGCTTAAAGGGAACAAGCTGGCATTAAGGTCGAACATACTCAAAAAGGGGAGTGCTAAAAAACTTCCGATTCATAATCTAATGTCTGGGAATTTGGAGGATGACCAGGATGAATCGAAAAATGTAAAAGAATTAAGGGCAGATATAAATAAAGCAATTGAAATACTTAGCAACCTTATTCAAAGCCACAGTATATTATTTTATATGAAGATGGACGACGGGCTCTTTGCAATAGCCGACTATATCTCTAATAGTAGAAATTACATTGACCAAGGGCAGCGTGTCAGCTTCCGAAGCGGGTATCTTGGCTGGGTCTTAAAAACAAAAACGCCGGTTTTAATAACAAGTATTAAGAATGTTAGACAGAACCTTATTTATTATACAAAAGATATTCCTGTCAGATCCCTTCTAGCTACTCCTTTGCTGATGAAAGCCGAGAAAGGTACTCCTGAAAGTAAAAGAGAAGTTGTTGGAATATTAATTATAGATAGTATGGATAAAAATATATTTGGGGAGAAAGAGAAGCTTATAGTTTCTCTTATTTCAGATAGAATTTCAGAGATTATAGACAGGTTCCAGCTTTCTGAGCAAGCAAAGCTAAGTACTCAGGAGCTTAATTCTTTTTATGAATTCACCCAAAAACTCAATTCCACAAATAGTGTAGATGATGTGATGGATCATATTGTGGATACTTTGGGAAGGGTTTTAGAGGCAGACTTTGTCGGAATCTCTTTGTTTAATGAGGAAGATGGTGTGAATATTTTAAAGAGGATTAGTGAGAAAGATAAGAATCATCTGGAAGGTAGCGAAATTCCCTATACAGATACACTGAGCTGGCTTGTACATGAAGGCAAAAACTACTTTAACGCAGATGATCTCTCGGCCAGAACTAAATATAGGAGCATCTTTGGAAAAGAGATCGATTTTGCTTTGGGCGTCAAAAACATTAAATCAGTTTTAATCTATCCGATAATTGAAAAGATTCCTCAGGAACAAGATAAAGAGGCTGCTGTCTTGGGATCAGTAGTAATAGCGCGTAAGGAGAAGTTTCCTTTTAATGAGAGTGAAATCGGTATTGCTAAGATTATTTGTAGTGAATCTGCTAAATTTATTAAAACCAATTTAGATTATCAACATGTAAAAGAGCTTGCAGTAAGGGACGGTCTTACAGGGCTCTATAACTACAGGCATTTTCAAGAAATGCTTTCTTACACAGTGGCACATTCCGATAGATATGATGAGAGGGCATCTCTAGTCCTAATTGATGTGGATGATTTAAAATATGTTAATGATACTTATGGGCATCAAGCTGGGGACAGTGTTTTATCATTCGTAGGGAAGGTGTTGGTTGAGTCTCTAAGGAAAACAGATGTATCTGCAAGGTACGGAGGGGATGAGTTTGCCGTTATTCTTCCTAATACCAACAAAAGAGGCTCTTTGATTGTTGCGCAAAAAATAAAGAATAGTATTAAGAATATGCCTTTTAGATTTAAAGGAGAAGAGTTTGAAATCACCTTAAGTATTGGAATTGCTACTTACCCCGAAAACGCGCCTGATAACGAAACATTGATAGAGAAAGCGGATAGAGCCTTGTATGAGTCTAAAGAGCAAGGCAAGGATAAAGTAGTACATTATCAAGATATATCCTTTGAAGAACTCGGGACTTAGGTTCTTTATGTTAAACCATAAATAGCGCCATTAATCTGCACCAACTTCCCTAGACTAGGATATTCTTTCAATTTGATCGTATCGGTTAAATATTATGAAAAAGACAGTTAATCCAAAAGAGTTTTTCTCTAATTTAAATTCGTATCCAAATAAACAACTTGGCCAGAATTTTATTAGAGATCTGAGAGTAATTGATCGGATTATTGATGTATCAGAGCTTTCGTCTGAGGATGAAGTACTAGAGATAGGTCCTGGGTTAGGTGCGTTAACCTTTGCTTTGGCTGATAAAGCTAAAAGAGTTGTTGCTATTGAAAAGGATCGGAAACTTGCAGATTATTTAAGCGAATTCTTTCATGACCAAATGAACCTAGAACTGATTAATCAAGATGCACTCAAAGTAGATTACAGCAGTTTCTATAATGGAAATGAGTTAAAAGTAATTGCAAATCTTCCCTACAGTGTATCTTCCCCACTTTTGTTTAAGCTCCTTGAGGCTCGTCAATATTTCTCAACCATGGTATTAATGCTTCAGCTTGAGGTTGGCGAGAGGATAAGTGCAGGCCCCGGAGGGAAGACGTATGGATCCATCTCTGTTCTGCTGCAAACTTTTATGGATATTACTTCAGAATTTCGTGTATCACCTGAATCATTTTGGCCCAAACCCAAAGTTGATTCAATAGTCTTAAAATTGATCCCCCTTAAAACGCCACGAACCAAAGTATCGGATGAAAAACTTTATGAAAAAGTAGTTAGAGCAGCGTTTTCTTCAAGGAGAAAAATGATAGGAAATTCACTCCAATCTATTTTGTCTAAAGAGTCCGCAGCAGAGTCTTTGGAACTAGCCGGGATAGATAAAAAAAGGAGAGCCGAAACTCTTACGATAGAGGAGTTCGGAGCCCTAGTTGATAAGGTTTCTATAATTGAAAAAGATTTCTAGTCTGGGTGTGAGTTTCTCTGGGAATTGCTACAAACATTAAGATTAATTTTATTCAGAAGATACAATTAAAAGGGTAGTTCCGGCTTCGACAGCATCCCCTTCGTTTACCTCTACATTCGTTACCCTTCCATCAATTGGAGATTTAAGCTCACTTTCCATTTTCATAGCTTCAACAACTACAACCCCTTCGTCGGCAACGACTTCATCTCCTACCTCTTTGAGTATTTTAACAACACGGCTAGGCATTGGTGATTTTATTTCCTGTACACCAGAAAGTACCTGAGAAGATTTCCTTTGGTCTCTTTCAGATATTGCCTGAATCTCAAATAAGTCTCCATCCATGAAAACCTGGAGATTTTTGCCGTCTTTTAAAACTCCGATTGTAAGTGATTTACCATCTAGTATTATGGAGTAGAGATTGTCATCAATTTTTTCAAATTCGACCGGTATATCCTTTTCGTTAATCTTAACTACTGTTTGATCCTTCTCTTTCTCAATCTCCACTGAGAAAACCTTGTCTTTGATTTTAAATGTATATGTCATATCAGTGAACCCCCGGAAAGGCCGGCTTTTCTTCCAAGGAGCTTCCAGTTTGATTGAAAACCTTTATCAGACTCTATAGTTTCTTCTCCATCTTCAACAGCTAATGCTGCTGCGATTAAAGCAGGTTCAATATCAACTTCTCCTGGTATCAATAGTTCAGGGTGTCGTTCTATAAATCCAGTATCTAACTTTCCCTGTCTGAATTCTTCATTATTCATTACGCGTATAAGAAATCCTATGTTTGTTTTTACACCAAGAACAATATATTCTCTCAGAGCAGACGCCATTTTGTCAATTGCGGCTTCTCTTGATTCAGCCCATACTACTAGTTTTGATAACATTGGGTCATAATAAGAGGTAACTTCATATCCGCTGTATATCGATGAGTCATCTCTTATTCCGGGACCACTTGGGGCTTTAACATACTTTAGATGACCGGGTGAGGGCATAAAGTTGGTCTCCGGGTCTTCAGCGTATACCCTGCATTCAACAGCCCAACCATTTATACTCAAATCTTTTTGCTTATAAGGCAGCTTCTCTCCATTAGCAATGCGCACCATCCATTTTACTATGTCAAAACCGGTAATCATCTCTGTTACCGGATGCTCAACCTGCACACGGGTGTTCATCTCCAGAAAATAGAAATTCTCTTTCTGGTCCATAATAAACTCTACAGTTCCAGCGCCGCTGTATTTAACTGCTTTTGCAATCCTTACAGCAACTTCGCCCATCTTCTTTCTAGTTTTCTCACTAATCGCTGAGGAAGGGGCTTCTTCAATTACCTTTTGATGTCTTCTTTGTATTGAGCACTCACGCTCAAATAAATGAAGTGTGTTTCCATGTCTATCTGCCATTATTTGAATTTCAACATGCCTTGGCTGTTCAACAAATTGCTCCACAAATACTGAATCATCTCCAAATGAAGAGCGGGCCTCACTTCTAGCCATTCTTAGTGCACTTTCAAAATCGTTTTTATCTCTTACGAGCCTCATCCCCTTACCACCACCACCGGCAGAGGCTTTGATCATTACAGGGTAGCCGATTTTCTCAGCAATTACTGATGCTTCAACATCAGTCACAGCACCGTCTGATCCTGGAACTAGAGGGACTTTTTCTTTTTGTGCAATTTTTCTGGCAGTTATTTTATCGCCCATTAATCGAATGGCTTCGGCAGAAGGACCAATAAAGACTATCTTTTCTTTTTCACATCTTTTGGCAAATTCTTCATTTTCTGAAAGGAAGCCAAAACCGGGATGAATAGCTTGGGCGCCTGATTTCTTAGCAACATCAATTATTTTGTCTATGGCAAGATAACTTTCAGAGGGAGCAGAGCCTCCGATGTGATATGCCTCATCCGCAAGGGTTACATGAAGAGAACGTCGGTCAGCATCTGAATAAACTGCAACGGTAGTAGCGCCTAACTCCTTGCAGGCTCTGATGATTCTTACCGCTATCTCCCCTCTATTTGCTATTAATATTTTATTAAACATTCAGTATTTCCTTTATTGTTAAAGTGGAATGTTTCCGTGCTTTTTAGGAGGAAGAGTTTGTCTTTTCCCATCAAGCATTTCAAATGCTGCAATTACCCTTGGTCTTGTATCTTCGGGTTTGATAACTTCATCAACAAAACCGAGCTCTGCCGCTTTATAAGGATTAGCAAAATTTTCTTTGTACTCTTCTATGAGCTTAGCCCTCTCGGCTTCCGGATCATCCGCTTGAGCAATTTGCCCTCTGGAAATAATATTTACAGCACCATCTGAGCCCATAACCGCAATCTCTGCAGTTGGATAAGCCAACGTCATATCACCTCTTATGTGTCTGGAGTTCATAACATCATATGCGCCGCCATAGGCTTTTCTGGTAATAACGGTGACTCTAGGAACGGTAGCTTCGCAATAGGCGTATAGCAGCTTAGCGCCGTGCTTAATAATTCCTCCCCACTCTTGTGAGGTTCCGGGCAGGAATCCAGGCACATCTTCAAATGTCAGAATTGGAATATTAAAGCAGTCACAAAATCTTACGAACCTGGCGCCTTTAATAGATGCATCGATATCAAGACAGCCCGCAAGCATGTTTGGCTGGTTCCCTACTATGCCGACGACACGGCCTGCCAATCTGGCAAACCCGATAATCATATTTTGCGCATAATGTTCTTGTATTTCAAAAAAGTAACCTTCGTCAACTACAGCTGTTACAACATCTTTCATGTCGTAGGGTTTGTTCGGGTTTTCAGGAACTATAGATCTGAGTCCCATGTCACGTCTATCTGAAGGATCTTCTGTTTTAACCCTCGGAGGGTCTTCCATGTTATTAGAAGGTAGGAAGCTTAATAGTTCTTTTATTAATAGTATAGATTCTTTATCGTCTTCAGCTGCAAAATGAGCGACACCGCTTCTTGAATTATGAACCATTGCGCCGCCTAAATCCTCAGAGTTGACCTCTTCGTGTGTTACAGCTTTTATTACGTCAGGGCCGGTTATGAACATATAGCTTGTGTTTTTAACCATTATAGTGAAGTCGGTAATTGCGGGGGAGTAAACGGCTCCTCCTGCACATGGGCCCATGATAGATGAAATTTGAGGTACAACACCTGATGCGAGTACATTTCTGGAAAAAATCTCAGCATATCCAGCAAGGCTTTCAACACCTTCCTGAATCCTTGCTCCGCCTGAATCGCTAAGCCCGATTACCGGTGCTCCAACCTGCATGGCAAGATCCATGATTTTGCAGATCTTTCTTCCATGCTCCATTCCAAGTGAGCCACCGAACACTGTGAAGTCCTGGGCGAAAACAAAAACTTGCCGCCCTTCAACTTTCCCGTACCCAGTTACAACGCCGTCACCAAGGAATTTTTTATCTCCCATGCCGAAGTCATTGCATCTATGTACGACGAATTTATCCAACTCTACGAAGGTGTTTTTATCAAGTAGTAGGTCTATTCTTTCTCTGGCTGTAAGTTTGCCGCTACCATGTTGTTTCTTTATGCGGGATTCCCCGCCTCCTGATTCGGCTTCTTTTTCTTTTTGTTCAAGTATTTCTATTTTTTCCTTCATTCTCTGCTCCTTTGAAGGTCGTTAAGCGTCCAAAAATCTACTCTGAAAAACTTTGATTGGCAAGTTTGAAGATATGAATTAGATAATAATATCAGGAGGGTGAGTAATTTATGGATTCTTTAGACTTGCTGCAGTTAGTTGAGATTTAAGTTTCTTTAAAGTTGTAACAGCTCAGCCCAGAGATCGTTAACCTGATTTTGAGTCTCTTCTTGAGTTCCGGAGTTATCAATAATATAATCCGCATGCTGAGCCTTTTCTATTGCAGGCATTTGAGAATTTATTCTAGAAATAGCTTCCTCTCTTGAAAACCCGTTTCTATTGGCGAGTCTTTCTACTTGAGAGTTCTCATCTGAAATTACTACAATTAGTTTCTCTATTAAATCTTTAAGCCCACCTTTCTCTACAATGAGCGCGGCCTCAATTATAACTACTTCAACATTTTCCTTTCTATATTTCTCAACGGATTCTCTAGCACTTGCCATGATTTTTGGGTGGGTTATATCATTTAATATATTTCTTTTTTGATCGTCATTGAATATTACGTCCCCAAGAGCCTTTCTGTTTATAGTATCATCCGGATTTAGTACATCCCGCCCAAAGGTATCAACTATTTCTTTCCAGGCCGGTTCACTGGGTTCGACAATCTTTTTGGCTATATCGTCGACATCAATGACTTTAGCCCCAAGTTCCTCTAGCATCGATGCCACAAGACTCTTTCCACAAGCGATATTCCCTGTAAGTCCTATTACTTTCATGAGGTTAGTGTAATTTGGGAAACAAGGGGTTTCAAATATTATCTTTCTTATATAGTATAAACATACATTTTGGTATACTAGATCAGCTTTGTAGCATGGTTCACAAAAGGAGTATGATATGTCTAAAAAGGTTGAAGATATAAAGAAAGTAGCGGTAGTCGGTGCAGGAACAATGGGTTCAGGGATTGCACAGGTTGTTGCTTCTAATGATAGAGAGGTTTTATTGGTAGATGTCTCTGACGCAGCACTTGATAGAGGTATGCAAATTATAGAAAAGAGTCTAGGCAGACTTCTTAAAAAAGAAGCTATTAGCCAAGAAGAGAATGACTTAGTACATAACCGGATTACAACCACAACAAAATTTGAAGATTTAGGCGACGTAGATTTAGTAATAGAAGCTGTTTTTGAGGATATGGGGGTTAAAAAGGAAATTTATAATAAATTGAATAATGTAACTCGGGAAGATGTCGTTCTTGCCACTAATACATCATCCCTCCCTATAATCGAGATTGCAGTAAGCACAAGTAAGGCTGATAAAGTTGTGGGAATGCATTTCTTTAATCCCGCCCCCGTAATGAAACTGGTAGAAATAATAAAGACACTGGCAACATCAGACGAAACAGCGCAGTTTGCATATGATTTCGCTCTAGCTCTTGGAAAAGAGCCGGTCATGACAAAAGACAGCCCTGGTTTTATAGTGAACAGGATTCTTATACCAATGCTAAATGAAGCGGTTTTTGCTTATCAAGATGGAGTCGGCACACCTGAGGATATTGATAAAGCAATGAAGCTTGGCACTAACCAGCCAATCGGTCCTTTGGCTTTAGTAGATTTGATTGGTCTCGACGTTACTCTAGACGTAATGGATACTTTCTATAGAGAGTTTCAGGATTCTAAATTCAGAGCGGCCCCACTTCTTCGTCAGATGGTCCGCGCAGGATGGTTAGGGCGGAAAACAGGCAAAGGATTTTTTGACTACTCGTAATTTGTTATTAAAACATGAGATTGTCAGGTCTCGTTGGAGACCTCCTCATCAGGGATTACGGATATAGCCGAATTAAGCCTTTTTATAACTTCATCCTTTCCTAAAATATCCATAACTTCAAAAATACCAGGGCTTACGGTTCCACCTGTGAGGGCTACTCTTACCGGCTGGGCGATTTTTCCAAGCTTAAGCTCCCTTTCTTCCATTACCTGATCAAAAATTTTATGCATTTCATCCATGTTAAAGTCAGAAAGTTGAGAAAGTCTATCTGTAATATCTTGGAGAATAGGCAGTATCTCTGGGGTCAAGAATTTATTGGCCGCTTTTTCATCATATTTTATTTCCTCAGCGTAGAAGTAACCGATCATATCTGCAATATCGTTTAAGGTTTTTGCACGCTGGCTCAGCTCTATTACAATTTTAATAAGTTTCTCATCTAACTCTACATCGAGCCCTTTTTCTTTTAGCAGAGGCAAAACTAGCCCTGCAATTTTTTCCGGCGGCTCATTTTTTATATACCAGCTATTAAGCCACTCTACTTTCTCTTCATTAAATACTGCCGCGGATTTACCTACATTATCTAATGTGAATTTCTCTATAAGTTCTGTTTTAGTGAATATCTCCTGATCACCGTGAGACCAGCCAAGACGGGAAAGAAAATTAATAATCGCTTCAGGCAAATACCCCTTATCTTTATAAGCTACTACGGAAGTTGCCCCGTGGCGTTTACTGAGTCTTTTATTATCCGCTCCTAAGATCATAGACACATGAGCCATTTTAGGTATGTCGTATGAAAGAGCGTTGTATATTAAGACTTGCCTGGGAGTGTTTATTAAGTGGTCATCCCCCCTGATAACATGGGTTATATTCATAGTGGCATCATCCACTACAACTGCGAAATTGTAAGTTGGGAAACCGTCTCTTTTTAGAATTACAAAGTCGTCCACCTCTACTGCATCAAATGTTACGGTACCTCTTAATGAATCCTGTACTTCTATAGTACCTTCGTCCGGAGTTTGCAGACGGATTACGTAGGGTTCATCCGGAGCCTCGTTTAATTTTGCCCATTCACGTTTATATCTTAGAACATCTCCTTTGCTCTGAGCCTCTTTTCTTTTCTCTTCAAGCTCTTCTGAAGTAACGTAACATTTGTAAGCATGCCCGGACTCTAAAAGCTCATTGGCGATTTTCTGATATATGTCCAGCCTGTCAGATTGCCTAAAGGGGCCTTCGTCCCAGTCAAGTCCAAGCCACTCCATAGCATCAGTAATTTCTTGAATTGATTCTTCGGTAGATCTGGTTCGGTCTGTGTCTTCGATGCGCAGTATAAATTGGCCGCCTGCATGTCTGGCAAAAAGCCAATTGAATATTGCCGTTCTAGCGCCGCCAACGTGTAAAGAGCCTGTTGGGCTCGGTGCAAATCTTGTTCTTACTGTCATGGGGATGTTATCTTAATTTAGAGTTGTATGGGAGTCAACTGAGGTGGGGTATTACTCTTCTATCTCAATTGCAAGTAGCTGATCTAATTCACCTTTTCTTTCCAATGCTATAAGTTCCTCATATCCGCCTACCAGGTTATCGTTAATTATAATAATCGGCACTGTTCGCCACTTGTGTTTCTCTACAAGTTTCATCCTAAGCTCGTGATCTCTAGTTAGATCAATTTCCACGAACTCTGCTCCCTTATTTTTAAAGAAGCTTTTGGCGGCATTGCAATAGCCACAATAAGTGCTTGTATATATCTCTATTTTAGTCAAACTTTTGCCATCCTCGTTCTGTATGTTTCTTTAAACTTTAGGATGCTTGGTTTTTTCAAGGGATTCAAGTATTATTGAGAACCTGTTTGGTTAATCATGGGTTTTAGTTTAAAAATCGAATCAAAGAACGGTAGATATAACTCTTAGTATAGGTAAATGACAAAACTCTTTTTAGCCCTATTTCTATTTATTAGCATAATTGCTCTGAACTCTTGTTCTGTAACAAGGTTCATTGGGTATTATGCAGCAGCCGATGATGACAATTCCGGTAATTTAAACGGACAGGTCTTCAAAACTGACGATACTTCTTATCGAATAGGCGCTCTTGCTGCTACGTGGAAAAGAAATAAAATAGATGGCGGCGACTTAGCTTTTACTAATTCTCCTATTGATGCCACTATGACTGTGAATTCAACTTGTAATGAGAAAAAGAAAAATTACAGTCTAAAAGCTCTCTCGGAATCCCTCCTGATCGGTATTAAGGGTAAGGAAGCTTTAGAGCGTGAAGAAATAACCGTTGACGGACAGCAGGCGCTAAGAACTATATATATAGGTAGTTTAAATAACGTTCCAATTAAAATCGCAACTGTAGTGCTCAAAAAAGATATATGTATTTATGATTTTACGTATGCCTCATCTCTTACAAATTTTGATCTCGGGATCGTAGATTTTGATACTTTTGTATCCCAGTTTAAGGTCTTGTCGTTATGATTGGAAACTATATCGAAAGAGTAGGATTATACATATTAAATATTATCGAGAGTTCAGGAGAAATTCTCGTTTTCCTATACAAAGCGATTATAGCTAGTTTTTCCCGCCCTTTTAATTTTAGACTAGTACTTGAGCAAATAGACGAGATCGGATTCAAATCGATACCAATTGTAATAGCCTCAGCTATGGCTATAGGCATGGTAATGGTAGTTCAGTTAGCTTGGGGTTTTGTAAACTTTGGAGCAAAGGGTTTGGTGGGCCCCCTAGTTTCGCTGTCTTTTGTGAGAGAATTAGGGCCTGTTATAGCTTCACTTCTTGTCGGAGGTAGGGTAGGGGCAGGTATAACAGCTGAAATTGGATCTATGAAGGTTACTGAGCAGATCGATGCTATTAGGACCATGGGCGCTGATCCTATGAAGAAATTAGTAGCACCTAGACTACTAGCTGCTATTCTATCATTTCCAATCTTAGCTATGATTGCAGATTTCTCTGGCATATTAGGTGCGATGATTATGTCCAATATCGATTTGAATGTTCAGCCACAGTTATTTTTATCTAGCATGTTGGAGTGGGTAACCTTTGAAGATTTTATAAGTGGTATTGCTAAGACATTCTTCTTTGGGATTATTGTTGCCATTGCCGGTTGCTATATAGGCATGAGAGCACAGGGCGGTACACAAGGTGTAGGGCGGGCGACAACAGAGACAGTAGTCGTATCTCTTCTTCTCATTATTATCGGTGATTTTATTCTTACAAAACTATTTCTACTCTTATAATTTCACACTGAACTTTTTGTATAACCTTACAAGCTAACTATGGCACAGTTATAGCTGATCGTATTTTGGAATAATAAGAAGTACTAATCTTTTATATTAAGTTCTAATATGTCAGGTCTAGAGAAATGCCCTACTGCGTCAATAACAGCCTTGGCCCTGATTATCATATCCATATCTATATCAGCGTAGACTATGTCTTCTTTGCCGTAAATCGGCCCTGCAATGTATTCACCTCTTGGACTTATAATTCCGCTACCACCAGGAAAATCCCATATCGTTTGTTTTTTTAGGGGGAAACTATCCGGGATCATATCTTCATTTATGTAGCCCGAAGAAACTATTACAAAAACTTGGCCCTCAAAAGCATACTGTTTACTTGCGAAATCCATTGTCGGCTTAACAAACCCATGTCCAGCCCATAGTCCTGCGTGAATTTGTTCTCCCTTGGTAAACATTGCGTACCTTGCAAGTGTGAGGTGATGTTCATAACAAAAGAATCCCCCGATTTTTCCTAAATCGGTGTCTAGCACCTTCAGATCTTCAGCGCCGCCCATTCCCCATATGCATTTCTCACTGTCTATGGACATGAGTTTGCGGTGTTTGCCAAGGATTTCCCCGTTTTTGCCTAAATATAAAATAGTATTATAAAGTGTTCCACCGTCTCGCTCGTTTACTCCTATTATTACATAAGCCCCTGCTTTCTTTGAAGCTTTTGCTAGTTTTTCGGTATCTTTACTTGGAATCTCAATTGAGTTTTTATAAAGTTCCGTATAGGCATCCAGGACTTGCTTTCTTCCTTCTATAGTTCCTATATCCTTAGGCCAGTATGGATAACAGGGGATCGTAGCTTCAGGAAAGACTATTAGGTTAGCTCCGTTTAAAGCCACTTCTTCTATTAAGCTAATAACCTTTCCAATGGTCTCGTCTTTGTTTAAAAAAACAGGGGCCATCTGTACAGCAGCAGCTGTAAATTTGCTATTTCCATTATCCATGTGTCCTCCCTTCCCTTTTTACTTTAAATAATAATTCCACTCTTTCGTTAAAGTATCACACGAATGTTATCTCCAAGTCAATCAGCTATTGTTTCATCGATGATGTATATTATTTATAGATGAGTTTGCGAACAAGGGTAATGTCTATTGTCATGCTCAGCATTTTAATAGCATTAGGCTTGAATGTTGAAAGGTTGGCAATGGCTCAAGGTAGCAGGCTAAGTTTAATCTCCTTCCTATCTAGGTTTACATACTTGATGATCTGATTTTTAATAACAGATTCCAGAGATGTTCCAACCTATCGAGTAACTGCTCACGAGATTGGCCACCTTTTTGGTCTGGGTCATGTGCATGATGATGATCTAAGACTTATGTATCTTGGGACAAAAGGGGCGGTCCTAACTAATGAAGAAATTAAAACCGCCCGAGATAGTGCAATACAAAAGTTAAATACTACTTATCGTCAGGATTAAGAGCGTTGAATGCTATCGCTGCTGCTATGCCGCCTAGGAAATTAGCAACTAGGAATATCCAGATACTTGAAATATCCATAAGGCCCATCGTTATTATTCCTACAGCGACTGCAGGGTTAAAAGCTCCGCCCGAAACACTTCCAACAGCGTAGGCTCCAACTAGGACAGTGAATCCAATAGCTAATCCGTAAAATGAGTTCCCATCAGTCTTTTTTGAGGTAGCTACATTTAAGACCACATAGCATAGAGCGAATGTAAATAAAAATTCAGCTAGTAATGACGGGATCGGGGCAATAACTTCAGCTTCTACAGGTACAGCGCCTTTAATTAAAAATACTGCAAATGCTGCAATTATACCGCCGGCGAATTGAGAGATCATATAACCTGGAACATCATTCCCAGCACATCTTCCTCGCATCCAAACAGCTAGTGTTACCGCAGGATTATAATGAGCTCCCGAAATGTGCCCGCCTGCATAAATCATCACCATTAATACGGATCCTATTGCTAACGGTGCAAATGCCCCAGCACCGGGTTCTATAACAACTAAACCTATTGTTAAAACTAAAAAGAATGTACCTATCAACTCCACAGCGTATTTACTCATGATTCTATCCTCCAAGTGCCATCTTAGATTTTTGTTTACCTTGGATTAATCGTAGCAGAATTGTCAAAAACAATAAAGTAGGAATATTGTATATGAGATTAGAAGTTTCTAGTGATTTTAGATTTGAGTTCTTATTTCATTTGAGAATCTTTTCATTGTATTAAGAACACCTTCTGATGTTCCGCTTAGAAAGTGAAGTATTAAGTGGTTTACACCTAATTCTTTATAATCTTTAATACCTTTAACTATTTTTTCAATTGATCCCCTGAGGGTATCATCCGGACTAATAGTCTTATCGTTGTTAATCTCCAGATTTCTTCTGAGTGAAATAGTAAAATTTTCTTTCTTCTGATTCGTTAAGAGCTTATTTAGGTGGTTTAGCCTCTCTTTAAGTTTCTCAGGAGTTAATCCAACCGGGTGCCATCCGTCTCCGTAAGTTGCTGCACGCTCAATAGCTTTATCGCTACCACCACCTATCCAAATTGGCGGGTAAGGCTTCTGAACAGGTTTTGGGAGAAACTTGATATCTGAGAAATTGAAATATTTACCATTAAAACTTGGGTTCTCTTGAGTCCAAAGTGTTTTTAGTACCTTGAGAAATTCGTCAGTCATTTCTCCTCTGTCACTATAAGGAACACCAAGCGCTTGGAACTCTTTTTCCAGCCAGCCAGCGCCGATTCCCAATATGACTCTTGCGCCTGATAATTGATCTAATGTAGAAACCATTTTAGCCAAGACAACGGGGTTTCTATAAGGAAGTATAATTACGCTGCTGCCTAACTTTATACCTTTGGTTATTGAAGCTAAATAAGAAAGAGTGACAATCGGTTCGTAGAATACATCCCCAAACCCTTTGTGGGTATCTGGAATCACTATATGGTCACTAACCCATATAGAATCGAATCCCAGCTCTTGTGCCGCTGTGGCTATGTTAAGGATTTCATTTTTATCGGCGTATTTGCCGAAGTTTGGGAGAGTGATTCCGAAGTTCATGTCATGAACTTAGCTAGCCAGATTTATAATAAGCTTGGTATTCTTAGCTTCTCTTGGCTAGTAAAATGCTTTCCTCTTCAAGAAAACTCTTAAAATTAAGAACCTTTTTTACATATTTAGGTGGGTGAGTGGAAAGAGTTTTACTATTTGCAAACTTTGCTGGGCCGTAGTTATATGCAGCCAAAGCATTTTCTATAGTATCAAATTTGTCTTCTAAAAATGAAAGATAATGAATTCCTAGTTTAACATTTACAAAAGGATCGTATAATGAATTTCTACCATTATAAGAAATTCCACGATCTTTTGCCACAAACGCTCCTGTTTTAGGCATTACTTGCATTAACCCTATAGCGCCTTTTGATGAAACCGCCTTAGGAGTGAAGTTGCTCTCAGTTTGTATAACAGCAAGTATGATAAATGGATCTATTTCATAATTGTTGCACTCATCAATAATTAGTTTGGCAAGCTTACGGGCATCTGTAGGTGTAATTGAGTCGGACAATTCCATTATGAATAAAAAGATCTCAGCTTCCTCTGGTGTAATATTCTCTATCGCAAGTTGTTTCAAATCCGTAGACCATTTGCTTTCCGCCAAATGAGCATTAAGAAGGCTTACTTTATTTGAGCTTGTAAAGAAGGTTGATAAACTCGCGGTCTTGAATGCTGAAAGATCTTTTGATTTGAAAACTAGAAATCCTGCCAAGCTGAAGAAAAGTAAAAATAATGAAACTTTAATTATTCCTAAAAACGAAAACGTAATATAATCATAAACAGTTCTAAACATACAATTTGCTCCCAGACCTTCCCAATCA
>SPCL01000125.1 GCA_004525335.1 Thermodesulfobacteriales bacterium | reverse complement strand
TTAAGCGAGAAGTTCTTTTGTGCCACCCAACGTCTGAATGACCACATTTGTCCTTGCACCATTATATTATTGGCTACTATTTTAGCTGTGCGTTTGTCGATCTTGAAGGTTTTTTCTTTAATGCCTTGAGTGATAATATTTTCAAAGATTTTCGTTAATTCCATTTCCGCGGAAAGCACATAGTTTCTATCTTTTCTGTTTAGTGATTTTGTTTCTTGATATAATAGAAGCGTGTAGTCCTGTATGCTGTCAATGATTATAAAGTAATCGCGGATAGCATCTTTCAATTTTTCCTTAGGATCTTTCTCCGTTTCCAAAGATGCCTCAAGTTTATCACTCACACTCTTAAATATATGATCACAAACCAGAAACAGTATGTCTTCTTTGGTTCTTATGTAATCATAAAGAGCGCCCATACTCATTCCAAACTCTTTAGCAATTTCTCTTACCGTTGTTTTATGGAAGCCTTTTTTTACAAATAACTTAACGGCAGCATTAACAAGCTCTTGGCGTCGTAAATTAATTAGCTCTTCATTCTTTATATTTGATACTATTCGGACCTTTGAATTAGCCATTTGCGCTTCCTTCCTTGATTCAAAAAATAGCTGATATTACGATATGGAATTATATACAGGGAGTATAGAATAACATAGGAATCATATAATTTTTGTTAGAATTGCTTAATTTTTTGAATATTTTGTATTCAGATGAAACCTCAATCTCTTTACTCACGTATATTCATTGTAAATGCATTGTCTTGAAAGGAGAGACGCCAAGTGATAATTGACTACTTCAAGACAATTTTTGTAACAGCTTTAATCATTTTTTCTGTTTTTGTCTTTGCTACTGATATTTTTGCAGCTACAGAGCTGAAATTAAATCCAAACTTAAAATACTCTAGTGATTCTAATGACGGACCATTAATCACTGGAAAAAATATGAAAGATGGCTCCATCAACAAAGGTAAGCCCGCCTATGTGATTTTCTATCATAGAGGGTGTTATAATTCTAAGCGCCAGGCTAGAAGAACCGTTGAATTATACGAAAAAGATAATGGGACAGTTGATTTTATAGTTGTAGATCTTGATTCACCAAGATCGAGTGAGCAGAGTGCTCTGCTTACTAAGCATTATAAAAATTACATCCCTCATCTAACTGTATATGATAAAAACGGCAAAGTTGTTTACGATAAGAGCGGTGAGGTAAGAAACACTCAAATGTCTGAGCTACTAGATGATTTGTTATAGACCAAGTGGTAGTTAGAAACTTTTGCCGCCATAGTTTATTTAAATGGATTAATAGTATTTAGATCCGTCAGAGTTTCAACTAGTTCAGGCTTTTCGACATAGAGCCGATACTGCATTAATTTAAATACAGAGGAAAGGTCTTTCCACTCCGACATAAAAGATTCATGTCCTGTAACTAATTCTTTGGCCTCTTTTATACTCTCGTGCACATATTCTGAGAATGTTTTTTCATTTATCTCAGTCTCAAGAGCTTCAATAATATTGGGCAGCTCATCTTTATCTAACCAAACGCCATGGCAGTTTTTGCAGTAATCAACATTTACTCCAGTATGTCCATACTCAATGCCGACAGTCGGAATATGGCAGGTTGGGCATACAACACTACCTTCATTTGAACTGAATTTATCCTCGTGTTTCCAAATCTCAAAATCCAGCCAGTTAAGATTAGGATCGGCAAGGTCTTTAGCTTCTCTCAGCTCACCTTTATCAAGCCATATGCCTTTACAGGATTCACATTCGTCTACTTCAATTGTTCCTATTACCTTAAGCTTTAAATCCTTTCCACATTTTGGACATTCTTTCATTTATCACATCCGCTTCCTAGATTTTTCAGATATTAGTATATCTCAACCTTCTTTACCCGATCTGTTGAAAAGTAGATAAATAAGCAGTTGGAATTAGCGCCTCTTTTATCCTCACAGCTGTAAGTCCATTTCTCATTATAACGCGCTTTAGCTGGACTCATATCTTTTTCCCAAGGCGCTCCGATAAGTTTAAGTACTTCAGTTTTTGTCCGTCCGGTTAGATCCAGCCCCGAATTTATCTCTCTTACCGCCTCGTTACCGCTGGATTTACTCTTGGCTTGAGCAGTTTCGGTTAAATTCAAACCACCTGCGATAACTGATAACTGGGCCAAAATTATAAGGAATACAATCAAGAACAACTTTCCCCCAATTAGATTTTCAAGTCTAGCAAACATCAATCGCACCTTCTTTGTCTAATTTTAGCTCTTTGAGTACTCAAAATCTAATTTTTTGGATTTAACTACAATCTTAACATTCCCGCCGCTAGCCAATTTGCCAAATAATATTTCTTGCGACAAATTCTGGGTGATCTCATGGTCAATAAGTCTTTGAATAGGGCGTGCTCCCAGTTGCTTATCATAACCCTTCTCTGCTATATATGTTCTCGCTTTAGGAGTAAGCTCAAGTGTAACTTTTTTAGCTTTTAATCTATCGGCTAATTGACCAACCATCTTATCAACGATTTTTTCAACCACTTCTTTACTTAGTGAATTGAAGTGGAGTGTAGCACTAAGACGGTTTCTGAACTCAGGGCTAAAATAACGCTCAATTGCTTGTGCGCTCTTATCCTCATATTCCTCTTTGCCAAACCCTACGCTTCTCTGGTTGCTTTCCCTTGATCCTGTATTCGTAGTTAAAATTAAAACTATCTGCCTAAAATCAACCTTTCTTCCGTTTGAGTCCGTTAAGGTTGCGTGATCCATGACCTGTAATAGAACGTTATATATATCCTCATGAGCTTTTTCTACTTCATCTAGCAGTAAAACAGCATGAGGATTTTGATGAACTGCTTCAGTAAGCTGACCGCCTTCATCGTATCCTACGTAGCCTGGAGGTGAGCCGATTAATCGTGACACTGTATGTTTTTCCATATATTCGCTCATATCAAAGCGGATAAACTCAATTCCCATCGCTTCTGCTAATTGCTTGGCCAATTCAGTTTTCCCCACACCCGTAGGGCCAGCAAACATAAAATTGCCAACAGGTTTATTGGGCTCGCTTAGCCCGGAGCGTGACATTTGAATCGCAGTTACAAGCTTGTCCACGGCTTCGTTCTGTCCAAAGATGACTTTCTTTAGGTCTCCCGAAAGTGTCATCAGCCTGTTTTTGTCATCAACTTTAACAGTGCGGGTAGGTATCTTGGCTATTTTGGCAACTAGAGCTTCTATGTCCTTAACAGTTACTTGTTTAGTATTTGAATAATGTTTTCTTAATTTTACATCTGCACCGGCTTCATCAATCAGATCGATTGCCTTGTCAGGCAGCTTTCGGTCGTTCATGTATTTAGCAGAAAGATCTACAGCCGCTTTCAAAGACGGTGTTGAATATCTGACGCCGTGAAATTCCTCATAGTATTTTTTAAGGCCCTGTAGAATTTTAAGGCATTCATCTTGGCTCGGTTCATAGACATTTATTTTTTGAAATCTTCTAGCCAAAGCATGGTCTTTTTCAAATACCCCTCTATATTCTTTGGAAGTAGTTGTGCCTATGCAGCGGATTTCTCCGTTTGCCAAAGCAGGCTTTAGCATGTTGGATGCGTCGAGTGTGCCACCTGATACTGCTCCAGCTCCTATTACAGTGTGTATCTCATCAATAAATAAAACCTTTTTTTGATCACCTTTGACGCTATCTATTATTGCTTTTAATCTTTCTTCGAAGTCTCCTCTATAACGGGTACCAGCGGTTAAAGACCCCATATCCAAAGCATAGATATGAGTTTCTTCCAGTGCCTCGGGGACTTTCTTTTCTGCAATTCTTAGAGCAAGTCCTTCAGCGATTGCTGTTTTCCCAACCCCAGCATCCCCTACGAATATAGGGTTATTTTTACGTCTTCGAGCCAGTATATGAATTGTACGGTCTATTTCGGACTCCCTGCCAATTAAGGGGTCCAACTTGCCGTCGCGCGCTTTTTGAACCAGGTTGGTACAATATTCTGAGAGCGGGTCTTTTTGCTCAGGTGCAGAATCACTATCAGTTTTGGCGATACTGCCGGGCTTCTCTCTTGTTTCAAATTGCTGCCCACCGTGTGAGAAGTAACGTACTACATTGTAACGGTTAACACCCTGCTCATTTAAAAGGTAAACAGCGTGAGACTCATCTACCCTGAACATTGAAACTAGAATATTCCCGCCGTTAATATACGGTTTATCAGCCGATTCTGCGTGCATTGCCGCAAGCTGTAGAACAAATTGGCTTCCTGCTGAGTATTGAGGATCAGGTAAAAACTCTGACTCAATCGGCGGCATATTTTCATTCATAAACATATCGATTGAATCCCTTAGTTTGTCCAGATCTACCCCACATCCAATTAAAACATCAGACCCGTCGGGGTCATAAGTTAATTCGAACAGTATATGCTCCAAAGTAATGAATTCATGTCTTCTTACTTTGGCCTGCTCAAATGAGCGTTTTAGTGTTTCTTCGAGTTCTTTTGATAGTGTCATTCTTGCTCTCCACCGCTTTCTACTTCCAAAATGCAGGTTAGCGGGTGCTCATATTGTTTTGCGATTTTATCAACCTGTGCTATCTTGGTTGTAGCCTCATCATATGTATAAACACCTACAGTGCTTTTTCCCGCAGTATGAGCTTCCAGCATAATTCTGGAAGATTCTGCTTCACCTTTATAAAAGACTCTCATAAGTATCCAAACCACGAAATCCCTTGGTGTATAGTCGTCATTAAGCAGCACGACCCTATACATGTCGGGTCTTTTTAAATTGATCTTTTCTTGGGTAAGTAGATCACCCTCAAGATCGCCTGGTTTGATTATTCTTTCTTCCATTTACTTGCCGTATAAATATTTAAGTGGTGATTGTCTATTGTACTGTGTTATTAGATGATCTGTATATTCCCTTTCTCTTACTAAATAATCACCAATAGCTTTATTTGCTCCTTCATTCAATATTAAATGAGAACTATAAGTCGGCACTGCGGCAAAGCCCCGCAGAAACTTATGCTCCCCCTGAGCACCGGCTTCAAAAATATCGATCCCGTTCCTTATAGAATAATCTATTAATCCATAGAAACAACATTCAAAATGTAGATTCTTGTAATTATAACGCGTTCCCCAATATCTACCGAAAAGCCTATTATTCTTTACGACATTAAACGTGCCGCCTACCCAGTCATTACCATCATTTGCCATAATAAAAACTAATCTATGCCTAAAGTTCTGAAACATCAAATCAAAGAATTCACGGTTTAAATATGGGCTGCCCCATTTGCGGGAGTGTGTATCCAGATAAAATTCCCACATAGCGTCCATATGCTCTTCTTTGATTTCACCACCATGTAAAGTCTGTATTTGAAGACCCATTTGATCAAGCGATTTTCTCTCTTTTCTGATCTGTTTTTTTCTTCCGGAGCGCATATCGCAAAGAAAATCGTCAAAGTTGCTATAATTGCGGTTTTTCCAGTGATACTGATGCGTTTTTCTTCTTAAGAATCCAAGTTTATCTAAAAAATCATACTCATTTTCAGTCAAATAAAGAAAATGAATTGATGAGCAATTTTCTTCAATAGAGAGATCGATTAATCTCTTCACCATAATCTCAGCGCACTCTTCAAACGAATAGTCCGGATGTACGAGAATACGTCTTCCAGTGGCTGGGGTGAAAGGAATAGCTACAACTAATTTGGGATAATAATTAAGTCCTGAGCTATCAAAAGCTCTGGCCCATTCCCAGTCGAATATATATTCTCCGTAAGAATCCAATTTTATATAAGATGTAATCGCTCCAATTATCCTATCTCTATCTGTAAGAACTATATAACGCGGATTCCATGTAGTATGAGAGCCTACACATCCTGATTGCTCAAATGCCTCCAAAAACTCATATTCCAAAAATGGGTTTTCGGCGTCAACTATTTCGCTATATAGCCCTTTGTCCAGCGACGTTATGGAATTATATACATTGAGTTCAAATTGCTGATTAATTTGTGATTTAGCTTTGGACATTGGCTGTATTAACAAAATCTCTATTAATGTGTAATCTGGTTAGTATAGCATCAATATTAATTAAATCGGGCTAATATTATTGTCTTAGCCCATTGGAGTAGTAAGGCATTTGAATAAGGTCAAACTTTATAAAGCAATCTCTTATTTTACTGTTTTTGTAGGCTTACTAACGATTTCCA
>SPCL01000264.1 GCA_004525335.1 Thermodesulfobacteriales bacterium | reverse complement strand
TTTGAATCGTTTAGATATTTATAACAAGTGTTTAGGGTTACTCTATAGAGCCATGTCGAGAATTTTGAGCTTCCTTTAAAAGTATGCAGTTTGGTAGCCAAAATTAATAGAACATCCTGTTTAATATCCTCTGCATCATGCTTGTTGCGGCATAGCTTCATAGCAAAACCTATAATCATGTCGCTGTAACGGTGCGCAATTTCATTAAAAGCGTTTTCATCACCGTTATTGACGAATAATCTCACAAGTACTTCATCTGAACTCTCATTATAATCAAATGGCAACGAATAAAGTCGGCGGGGGTTTATGTCCTTTGGAGTTTTATTCAGATCATGTTTGTAAATCTGATCATATGAATCTTCTCTTTGTATTAGCGCTACATTTGATTCTTTCATATATTTGGCATCTCCTGTTTATAAGATGATGAAGCTTATGATGTCTAAATATACGAAGGGTCTTAATTTATAGTTCTATTTTAGTTAGTACATGAAGTAAAAGAGTTGGAAATCTTTTCTTTGCAACTAACTGGTGGGGTGATCTTGGGAGAAGAAATTAGTTAAGCAAGTCCAGGGAAGAGCGCTTTAAAACCACTCGCCATCATTCCAAAAGCTATCGCTGTAAGAATAATTCCCATTATCCTGGTGACGATATTAATTCCTGAAACTCCTAATAATTTACTGACTGGAGCTGAGAAATAAAACGCACTCCAGAGAATTAAACCTAATACTATAGATACAGCGCTTATAATAACCTTATCCTCTATGGTTGGATAAGAATGAGTGCTGACCACTATAGTTGTAATTGCTCCCGGGCCTGCAACTAGAGGAATTGCAATAGGAACGACCGCTACAGACGTCTTGGTTTTTGCATCCTCAGCCTCATCTGGGTTGTGATGAATAGGGCTGGTTTTTGCATGGAGCATCGATAGACCCATAAGGGCAATTATAAGACCGCCGGCAGTTTCAAAGGACGCTATATCAATACCAAAAGCTTCTAGAATCAGATTGCCTGACCACGTAACGATTATGAGTATTATTAGTATCGCAATTCCAGCTACTAAGGCTGAGTGCCGTTTTTCTTCCAGAGTTTTGTCTCCGGTAAGCCCGGCAAATATGGCCATGTTCCCTATAGGATTGGTGATTGCCAGCATGGCAATAATAAAAGTGACAATTTCAGCTTTGCTCATATAGAATCCCATTATTACCGCTAATATTTTAAAGGTCAAACAAGGGTTGTTTATAAAACAGATATTGGCAATTACCTTGAAATGGGCTGTCTTTATTTAGAGTGTTTTGTATGTTTGATTATTGTCCATATTTGAGAGATTTGAGATTCCACAGATTATTTCTCTTGCCTATGTATATTTCATAGCTATATTATTTCTAATAGCAAAATAATAAGGAGGCTTTATGAGACGTCCGTTAGCAATATTTGTTTTTGTTCCACTACTATTATTATTGGTTGTATCCGTTGCATGTGAAAGACCGGATAGTGTAAATGTATCCAATGAAAGTTCTGATAAAAAACAGGAAGCAACAAGTACTGAAAAAACTACTACAAGCACACAATCTCAGAAACCTTCTGAGAGTTCAAACAACACGCCAGTAAAATCTAATCTAGAAGGCACAGAGCAATTTCCTACTTTTGCCGATTTGGTAGAAAAACTCCAACCTTCAGTTGTTAATATAAGCACCACAAACACAGTTCGCCAACAAAGCCCATTTCAGAGAGGGCCAGGAGGTCCAGGCGGGAATGATCCTTTTAATGAATTTTTTGAGAAATTTTTCGGCGGTGGCAACTCTCCTCAAAAAGAATATAAGCGTCAAGGATTGGGATCCGGTTTTATTATGACCGAAGACGGGTATGTAGTTACCAACAACCATGTTATTGATAAAGCCGACGATATAGAAGTTGTTTTGCAAAACGGCGATAAATATGAAGCAAAAGTAGTTGGTAAGGATCCTAAGACCGATCTTGCAGTACTAAAATTTGAGCCAGACCAAGAAATTCAACCTGTGAAGTTTGGAGATTCGGATTCAGAAAGCCTTAGAATAGGTGATTGGGTTATTGCAATTGGTAACCCCTTTGGTTTGGGCTATACGGTAACAGCCGGAATTATAAGCGCTAAAGGCCGTTCTTTGGGACTCGGGGCATATGATGATTTTATACAGACCGATGCATCTCTTAATCCAGGAAATAGCGGTGGGCCTCTTTTTAACTTAAAAGGCGAAGTTGTTGGAGTTAACACAGCTATCGTAGCTCGAGGACAGGGAATTGGCTTTGCTATCCCTATAGATTTAGCGGAATTTGTAATTGAGCAGCTAAAGTCTGATGGAAAGGTTGTAAGAGGATGGCTTGGTGTATACGTGCAGAAAGTAACA
>SPCL01000153.1 GCA_004525335.1 Thermodesulfobacteriales bacterium | reverse complement strand
TCATCCAAAACCCTCTAATAAAATGGGTTTGGGTGGTACATTCAGAGACTTCAACCGGAGTCTTAAATGATTTGAAAATCCTGAAGGAGATTTGTATTAATACAGGGACACGTATGTGTCTTGATTGTGTTAGCTCCCTTGGAACCCTATCAATTGATTTAAACGGGGTTTATCTTGCATCGGGAGTAAGTGGTAAAGGGCTGGCTTCATATCCTGGGCTTTGCTTTGTTTTTTATAACCATGAAATAAGGCCTTCAAATTCACTACCCAGATATCTTGATATAGGTTTTTATACTAAATCAGAAGGAATCCCCTTTACCATGTCCTCAAATCTCATCTATGCACTTAGCCAAGCACTTAAAGCTTTTGATAATGGTCATAGGTATCAAAATATTGTAGAGATTACTCAGTTGGTAAGAGATAAAATTCATGACGCCGGATTTGAAATTGTAGCAGAGGCGCAAAATGCAAGTCCCGGACTACTTACAATATCTCTCCCAAATTGGTTGAGTTCTAGCGATCTGGGTCAGAAATTGCAAGATAATGGTTTTCTTCTTCACTGGAGGAGCAGATATTTACTTCAAAGAAACTGGATGCAGGTTGCGCTCATGGGAGAATGTTCCCAAGATCAGATAAGACCTCTTTTTCAACTGTTGTCCGGAATAGAAAATCCACTCCGTAGAGCGCTTTAAATGGTTTGTGTATTTATGCTTTGACGAAATGGCTTTAAAGCTTTATTATCTTTTTAATCAAGAAATTCTTAGGAGGGTAAATGATGGCTAGTTTAATAGACCGTATGATAAGGGCTTCAAAACTCGATATCAACTTATACGAAGAGGTGGAAGCTGATAAGAGTTCAATGGGACAGGCCATAACGGTTGTTGTTATCTCAAGTGTGGCTAGTGGAATAGGGACTATTGGAATCTTGGGTATCCAAGGTCTTATTGTTGGTACAATCTCCGCTCTTATTGGCTGGCTTGTGTGGGCTTATTTGACTTACTTAATTGGGACAAAACTTCTGCCGGAACCTCAAACTAAAGCAGATGTCGGAGAGCTTCTTCGTACTATTGGCTTTTCTAGCGCACCTGGAGTGCTTAGGATTTTCGGGTTCATTCCGTTGATAGGTGTTATTATATCTTTTGTTGCAAGTATTTGGATGCTTGTTGCAATGATAATTGCTGTTCGACAGGCTCTTGATTATAAAAGTACTTGGAGGGCAATTGGTGTATGCGTAATTGGTTTTGTTATATATCTGGTAATAATTGCTTTCATCTTTTCAGTGTTAGGACTTCCCGCAGCATTTTCAGGCTAAAATTATTATGTTATTGCAGTGTGTCCATCTATCAATATTTGATGAAGTATTAGTATTTTTGACTAATATGTCTGAGCCGATTATGTTCTTTCTTGCATCATAATTAGAAAATAGGAGAATCATATAATAGTGTTCATTTCCCGTCTTATAAGAGCTTTGCTGCTGGATATTAATCTGTACGAAGAGGTCGAGCACGATAAGAGTTCTATATGGCAATCTATGGTCGTGGTTCTTCTTGCCAGCTTAGCGGGGAGATTGTACATTTACAACCTAGGAGGGGTAAAGGGTCTAATTGTAGGCACGGTACTCGCTTTTGCGGGATGGATAGTGATGTCTTTTCTTATATATCTCGTAGGGACAAAACTATTCCCGGGTACTGATACAAAGACTAATATCGGTAAGATTCTAAGGGTGCTCGGGTTTGCGGGGGCGCCTGGTATTTTTCTTTTAGTAGCGCTGCTTCCTGTTATAAATAACTTTGCCTGGGTTGTTATTCTTATAATTTGGGTCTGGAGACTTGTGGCAATGATTATTGCTATAAAGCAGGCTCTGGATTTTAAAAACACCTGGAGCGCTATCTGGGTATGTGTGATAGGGCTAATTGCCTATATGCTTGTATATATTATTCTGCTGTTTGCTTACGGGCTACCTAAGCCTATCTGGACTTAGGAGCGGTACAATTCTTAAGTACAGAAATTCATATAGTAAGTAATTACAAGCAAATTTCGAAAATTAGCCCCGGGCTTTTGCAGCCTTTTTAGCTTCGTCTTTTAGAATCTTGTAGTCAATACTGTCTATCAGTGCTTTCCAGCTAGCTTCAACTATGTTTTCTGACACTCCTACTGTGCTCCAGTCGCTCTCACCGTCTCCTGATTCGATAAGAACTCTTACCACAGCGTCGGTGCCCTGTTTTGTAGACAGCACCCTTACTCGATAGTCTTTTAGTTTTACTTCCTTTAAGCTCGGATAGAATCTCTCAAGCGCTTTTCTGAGTGCTTGGTCTATAGCATTCACCGGGCCGTTCCCGCTAGCGACCATCTGCTCTGTTACTCCGTCAACCTCTACAACTATTGTGGCTTCGGTTGATGGGCCTTCATCACCGGCACGTTTTTCAGTAATAGTTCTTGCGCTCTGAAGGTGGAAAGGCTTTCTGTATTCTCCAATCGCTTTTCTAACTAGGAGTTCAAAAGAAGCGTCCGCTCCTTCAAATTCATAACCTTCGTTCTCAAGCTTCTTAAGCTCATTTAATATCACCATTACACGCTCGTCTTTGGGGTCAAGCTCTACTCCCAGCTCTTTTGCTTTGTAGAGAATGTTGCTTCTTCCAGAGAGGTCTGATATTAAAATACGTCTGTGGTTTCCTACAACCTCAGGCTCCACATGTTCGTAAGTTAACGGGTTTTTCATTACAGCACTCACGTGAATCCCGCCTTTATGTGCGAAAGCGCTCTCTCCAACAAAAGCATCGTGCTTTATCGGAGGCAGGTTTGTAAGCTCATGAATAAAGTGGGAAACATCATAAAGATTTTTAAGCTCATTATCTTCAAGACTGTCCACTCCCATCTTGAGTTTTAAATTCGGTATGATTGAACATAGGTTAGCGTTACCGCACCTTTCCCCATAGCCATTAATGGTTCCCTGGATTTGACCAACGCCGCCCCTTACCGCATATAAAGTGTTTGCAACACCTAGCTCACCATCGTTATGTGTGTGTATGCCGAGGTTCGGGTTGTCTAATTGCGAATTTACATCGCCTACAATAGATTCTATATCCCAAGGCATAGTTCCGCCGTTTGTGTCACAAAGAACTATAACGTCAGCTCCAGCGTCCTGAGCAGCCTTTATTGCCTGTATTGTATATTCAGGGTTGTTTTTATAACCGTCAAAGAAATGCTCAGCATCAAAAAATACTTCGTCCACGTGTTTTTTGAGATATGTGACGGAATCGTGAATCACTTCAAGATTTGCCTCAAGAGATATTTTTAATGCCTCAGTTACATGAAAATCCCAGCTCTTGCCTACAATCGTTACAGCCGGAGTTTCAGCCTGGAGGAGCGCCTGAATGCTGCCGTCTTCCTCACAAGTAACCTTGGCCCTTCTAGTGCTTCCAAAAGCAGCAATTTTTGCTTTCCTAAGCCTCAGTCTCTTAGCTTCTTCAAAGAATCCTTCGTCTCTTTCATTAGAGCCAGGCCATCCGCCTTCGATATAATGCACACCGAGTTCATCTAACTTTTGAGCGATACGGAGCTTATCATGGATAGAGAAGGAAATACTCTCTCCCTGAGTTCCGTCCCTAAGGGTAACATCGTATATCTTTACTGTATTATCGCTCATTTTTCCTCTCCTAACTCAAATGCATCGTGGAGCGTTCTAACTGCAAGCTCTGTATATTTCTCTTCTATTACACATGAAATCTTAATTTCCGATGTACTAATCATCATAATATTGATCCCCTCTTTTGCAAGGGCTTTAAACATTGTTGTCGCTATTCCGGAATGAGTTCTCATGCCAACTCCAACTAGAGACACTTTGGTAATTTTGTCATCTGAGAGTATATCTCTCGCGCCAAGTTTCTTAGCTATCTCTTCCATAATTATAATAGATTTTTTAAAGTCTGTTCTTGGCACTGTGAAAGTCATGTCGGTATGCCCTTCAATGCTTACGTTCTGGACTATCATGTCCACAACAACGCCGCTGTCACCAAGAGGCGTAAATATTTCAGCTGCAACCCCCGGGCTGTCCGGAATGCCCGTAATAGTAATTTTGGCCTGATTCTTATCAAATGAAATTCCTGAGATCAGTATGTTTTCTAAATTAGACATTTCTTCAGTCTCCTCTACTACCCATGTTCCTTCGGTATCTGGCTTGGAAGTGGGTTTTACGTGTAGCGGTACCCCAAATTTCTTGGCGAATTCTACTGCCCGTGCCTGAAGCACTTTTGAGCCAAGGCTAGCCATCTCCAGCATCTCTTCATATGAGATCTTGTCAAGTTTTCTCGCATTAGGGACCATCCCCGGATCAGTCGTATATATTCCGTCCACATCGTCTTTGTATAACTCGCATGAATCTGCATCTAAAGCCGCAGCAAGCGCAACAGCGCTCAAGTCTGATCCACCTCTTCCAAGGGTTGTTACATTTCCATTATCATCGACACCCTGAAACCCAGCAACTACAATTATATGACCATGTACGAGCGATTCTTTTATTCTCTCAGCATCAATTCTAACTATCTTAGCCTTTGAGTGAGCGTTGTCGGTAACAATGCGTACCTGATGTCCTTGAAATGAAAGAGCTTTATGGCCTAAGGATTTGATTGTCATAGATAATAGGCCCGAAGATACCTGCTCTCCGCTCGATGTGATTACATCAAGCTCCCTTTCATCAGGAGGGTCCATAACCTCAAGGCACAGTTTTACCAGCCTGTCGGTCTCTCCTGCCATCGCTGAGACCACAACAAGAACATCGTTACCTTTTTCTTTCGTGTTTATGACGTGCTCGGCAACCACCCTTATTTTTTCAAGGTTGGAAACGCTTGTTCCGCCGTATTTTTGAACAATAAGACCCATTGT
>SPCL01000293.1 GCA_004525335.1 Thermodesulfobacteriales bacterium | reverse complement strand
TTTTCTCCCCATTATACAGATCTATGATCTCTTTGGAATATATTGCCTCAGTTTCGTTATTGTTGTAGTGAATGTCACATTAATGAGGGTCATTAAAAGATTCAAACTCAATGCACTGCTTCCAGGAGAAGAATTACTCCTATCGTTCATGCTAATAGTTTTAACTTTGGCTTATGGATACTTTAGAATTGCTCAGGTAGATGCGGAGATTGCAAAATCCCCCAAGCTCAAAGTAGGAATGGTGCAGGCAAATTTCGATTTCCTAGCAAAAACTGAGAATCAGGAAAAAACAGTTACTGATAAACACAAAGAGATGTCGCAAGATCTCAAAAATGTTGACCTTATAATATGGCCCGAAACATCTATACAGGCTTGGTTTTCAAATGATTCTAACTACCTGATAGTCCGTGATGAGCTTGGCGTGCCAGAGATGGAAGGGAAATATTTCATCGTAGGCGGCATGTCTTACACTCCTCTTGACCCGGATGCAGAGGTCATAACAGACGACAATATTATTAAATACAACACTGCATTCTTAACCGATTCAAACGGAATTATCTTGGGCAGATACCACAAAATTAAACTTCTTCTTTTTGGAGAATATCTCCCGTTTACAAAATATATCCCGGCTATCAAAAATATAAGCCCTGCTACAGGTGACTTTACTCCAGGAGACGAGCTTGATCTATTTGTAATTGAAGATAAAGGGGTGAGAATAGCCCCAATTATCTGCTACGAGGATATTATCCCTTCGTTCAGCAGGCAATTTGTGGCGAAAGGCGCTAATTTAATCGTCAATATCACAAACGACGCCTGGTTTGGAAAGACTATTGCTCCTTATCAGCACTTATTAATCTCAATCCCAAGAGCAGTAGAAACAAGAAGATTTCTCCTTAGGTCTACGAACACCGGCATCAGCGCAATTATTGACCCTATAGGCAGGGTTGTTAGCAAGACCGGCAATTTTGAGCAAACGAATTTAGAAGGTGAAGTTAGTCTCATGAATGGTGGAGTAACCCTATACACAAAGATAGGTGATGTGTTTCCAATTGCATGTTCCTTTTTGTGGATTGGTTTTGCTGTAGTTGTAAGACTAAGAGGAAAGAATACTGCTTAAAGCGCTTAAGAAAGAGTCATTCTCTTCAGGTGTCCCGATTGTTACACGCATACAGTTTTGAAGTCTTCCGGGTCTATTAAAATTCCGGATAATTATATCCTTTTTTACTAACTGATTAAATACAGAATCTGCATCATTGATCCTAAAAAATATAAAGTTGGCATCACTCGGATAGGCTACGATACCTTCGATAGATGATAAGGCTTTATAAACTCGATCTCTTTCCCGTACTATAAGTTGTATGCTCTCAGAAACAAATTCGTGATTCTCCAGCACAACTTCGGAGACGGCCTGGCTTAAAGAATTAATGTTGTACGGATAACGGACCTTATTTATCTCACTAACAAGATTTTCTCTTGCAAATAACATCCCAATCCTAAGCCCGGCAAAACCTACTTTGGATAAGGTTCTTAATATGACGAGATTCTCGCACTCTTTAACTAATGGTAAGAACGTATAACCGCTAAAATCAGAATATGCCTCATCTACGACGACAATCCCCTTCGCAACGCTTATGATCTCAGCAATTTTGCCGGCTGAGTACATATTCCCGGTTGGGTTATTAGGGGAGGCCAGAAAGATAAGATCCGGATCCTGTTCCTTGATCAACTTTATTGTAGCATCGAGATCAATATCGAACTTTTCATCCAGCTCGGTTTCTACGACCTCTGCTCCCATTGCAAGCCCTGTTAACTTATACATTGAGAAGCTAGGAGTAGGACACAAAATCTTGCCGGAGCCGCTTGAGAAAGTACTGATAAGCATCCCTATGAGCTCATCTGATCCGTTTCCCAGAAGGATCCCTTCCTTGGAGAACTCCGTGACTTGCGAAATGATCTCAATTAATCTTGTAGCTTCAGGATCAGGATATCTGTTAATATCTACCTGCTTAATTGCAATGTCCACTTTCTCTTGGACTTCTTGCGTCAGGGAGAATGGGCTTTCATTTCCATCTAGC